>JAUVAM010000472.1 GCA_030591745.1 Deltaproteobacteria bacterium | reverse complement strand
TTGTTTTCGGTCTTGCTGCCTTTCATTTCCATGTCCTTTAATCTCCTTCAAATCGAATGGGGTTGGTTCAAGAAAGTTTCGTGGCTTTTTCAAAGACCGCCAGGTTGGCCTCTAAGGCCTTCGCGGGGGTCACATCTTTTAGAACGTCTCGCATGCATTCCAGATCCACGCCCGGGATCAACTTCAGGCTGGCCAGCCGACCCAAGAGCGCAACGTTCTGCATGCGGGCGTCGGGCAAATCGTCGATCCACACACGCTCCAACCGGGCATCAAGAGAATCCAACTCTTCTTGCCCCGGGTACTTGGCGGATGCCGTGCGCACCGACACGGGTTGATACACGCTGTCATAAAACAGCAACCAACCATCAGGACGCAAGTAACGCCGTCCCCCGCGCAGAGCCTCCAGGCGCTCCAGGGCAATGACGCCGTCGGCCTGCCCCGGCGGCACCCGCGGGGTGTATATCTTTTCGCCGAGACGCAGATGGCTTGCCACCACGCCGCCACGCTGGGCCAGCCCGTGGGTATCGCAACCACGCACTTCATGCCCAGCCTTCAAACAGGCCCGGCCCAGGGCTTCGGTCAGCAAGCCAATGCCCTGCCCGCCTACGCCACAGATGAAAAGATTCATGATTCACCTCCGGGCTTGGACCTGCCGATGGCATTTTCCGGGCAGACCTGGATACAAGAACCGTCGCCGATGCAAAGATCCTCGTGCACCGTCACCGAACCGTCCTCGTGACGAACAAAGGAGGGGCAAGCAAAGCGCGCCGTGCAGATGTGATGCTCGGTGCATTTTTCACCATCGACTTGCACCGGCACAGGCTTGTAATTCGCGCTGCGCTTGCGGGCATCCCGCGTAAACTTCAACATGCAAGGGTGCTTGGCGATGACAACGGCAAACCCTTCATGGGCCATGGCCTCAACCAGTGTCTCGGTCAACTTGGCCTGTTGATAGGTATCCACCTCGCGGACAAAACCGATGCCCAGGCTTTCCATCAGATTCTTAATCAGGATGCGGGGGCCGATTTCCCCCGAACCCAGGCGAGGCTGATGACCGGTCATGGCCGTGGTGCCGTTCTCCATGATGACCAGGGTCAAATCATGGTCATGCACCAGGGCGTTCAAAATGCCCGGCAGACCTGCATGAAACAAAGTGGAATCGCCGACAAAGGAAACCACCTTGCGCTCTTTCTGTCCCAGACTCAGGCCGGCACCCGTGCCCGTGGAATGACCCATGCAAAGCAAGACCTGGCCGATTTCGTAGGGGGGCAAAAAACCAAGGGTATGACAGCCGATGTCGGCCACCGTGATGTCGTCCGCCCCCAGGGCCTGCCCGATGGCGTGAAAGGCCGAACGATGGCCGCAACCTGGGCACATTTGAGGCAAGCGAGGGGCGGTCTTCCCTTCGTCTGGCTGAGATGTTACCGGGGCGACAAAACGCTCGGGCCACTTGCGCGAAAGCAAAGCCTGTATACGCTCAGGCCCCATCTCGCCCAGCATCTCTTCCGGCTCATCCCTGGCCAACACCCGGCAGTCCAAACCCTCGTCGTATGCCAAAGCCTTCAGTTCCGTTTCCAGCACCCGGTCCAATTCTTCGATCACCAAGACCTGCTCATGAGTCCGCATGAACTCGACCAGTCGTTTGCGCGGCAGTGGATAGCTCATGCCCAGTTGAAACAAGTCCACCGACGCACCCGCCGCCTCCAGACATTCAAGGGCCGCCAGCGCAGGCAAGCCCGAAGCGAGCAAACCCAGTTTGCCATCGGAGCCATGGGGGGCCAGCACACAATTGGCCGGACTTTGCTCGGCATAAGCCGCAAAGCCATCAAGCTTGGCCAGGGCTCGCCGTTTTAATGGAAAAACAGTTGCGGCGACAGGCACATAGGGCCCGGCCTTGGGATCAAAGCGAGGCGTCCAATCCGCCTCGACTTGAGGCAGGGGCCCGAAATCCACCATCTGCTTGGCATGACAAACGTGAGTGGTCAGGCGCAGGACCACGGCCGTGCGGTCCCGTTTTGCGAGTTTTGCGGCCTCCAGAAACATGGCTCTGGCCTGGACGGGATCGCCGGGTTCGAAGAGAGGCAGGTAGCTCATGCGCATGAAGTGGCGGTTGTCTTGCTCATTCTGAGAAGAATTGCAGCCCGGATCATCGCCCAAGACCACCACCATGCCGCCCACCAACTCCATCAAGGAAAGCTGCACCATGGAATCGGAGGCTACGTTCAGGCCCACCGACTTGAAAAAGACGCAGCTCAAATGCCCATTGAGCGAGGCCCCGCAAGCCACTTCCAGCGCGACTTTCTCGTTGGTGGAGTATTCGAAGTAATAGGGTCTTTGCGCCCGCGGAATGGAATCCAATGCGGCGGCAATTTCGGGTGTCGGCGAGCCCGGGTAGGTACTGGCCACCTGAACGCCGGCCTCCAGCATGGCTCGCACCTGGGCGTAATTGCCCATCACAAGATCAGACCAGGAATCCGATTGAAGGTAACGCGCCTGCAATTTAGCCATATGGATCCTCCCGGTGCAGCTATACCCGAATGCCCTCTTGCTGTAAACCAAGAAAAGGACAGCCCCTGTCTCTTTGTCGGCTTGACAGCATCAAGACCCAGGGATAGACTCAATCCCCATGAACTTTGTGGAGAAAGCAAAGAGTCGTCAATATGGAGATAACCGTGAGCTTTTTCGGTCCAGTACGTCGACCCTGGCCGGAAAGCAGCCGTCAACTGGAAGTATCCGAGGGCAGCACGATTCAATCTCTAATGGAAGGGCTGGGCTTTGAGGCCAGCGATCTAAAACGCATGGCCGCGGTGATTGGTGGAAAGAGACGACCACCGTCGGCCCTGCTCAAAAACGGTGACCATCTGCAATTCGTACTCATGGCAGGTGGAGGGTAGAAGGAGATGACAAGCATGAAAATTTCAACCAAGGGACGTTACGGACTCCGCGTTATGATCGAGCTTGCCATCCGCTACGGGCAGCGACCGGTCATGATGGACACCATCTTCAGCTGCGTGGGGGTTTCGCGTAAGTACCTCTACACCTTGCTGACGGTCCTTAAAAACGCCGGCATGGTACGAGCCGTGCGTGGCGCGGGCGGAGGCTTCTCCCTGGCCCGATCGCCCGAAAAAATCACCGTGTTGGAAGTGGTGGAGGCCCTGGAGGGCAAACTCATGGCCGTGGCCTGCGTCAGTGAAGAGGACGGGCAGGAATGCGAACGCATCGGGCAATGCGCAGCCAGGGAGGTCTGGCAAGAACTGGCCGCCCAGGTCAGAAAAGTGCTGGGCAACATCAGGCTGGATGAGTTGGCGGAACGCCAGCAAAGCAACCAGCCCCAGCCTCTGATGTTTCACATCTGATCCACGCGCCCTTCGGACAAAAGCTTGATGTTGAGGAGATTCCCATGGCCCAAATAGCCAAAAACATCACGGAACTGATTGGCAAAACGCCCCTGGTCGAGCTTGGCAAATTGGGTGCCGGCTTGCCCGGCCGCGTGCTGCTCAAGCTCGAAAGTTTCAACCCCTGCTCCAGTGTCAAGGATCGCATCGGGCTGAACATGATCCAGGCTGCGGAAAAAAAGAACTTGATCAAAAACGACACGATTCTATTGGAACCCACCAGCGGCAACACGGGCATCGCCTTGGCCTTCGTCAGCGCGGCCCGTGGCTACAAGCTGGCCTTGACCATGCCGGAGAGCATGAGCCAGGAACGGCGCAAGCTGCTGGCCGCATTGGGCGCCGAACTGATCCTGACCCCTGCCGCCAAAGGCATGAATGGAGCCATCAGCAAGGCCGAAGAAATGGCGGCCGAAGACAAGCGCTATTTGGTCTTGCAGCAGTTCGCGAACCCGGCCAACCCGGAGATCCACAAAAAAACCACGGCCGAAGAAATCTGGGCGGACACGGATGGGGCGGTGGATATTTTCGTGGCCGGCGTGGGCACAGGAGGCACCATCACCGGCGTAGGCCAGGGACTAAAAAAGCGCAACCCGGCCATTCGGGCGGTCGCCGTCGAGCCGGAGGACTCTGCCGTACTCAGCGGCAAGAAGCCCGGGTCGCACAAGATACCAGGCATCGGAGCCGGCTTCGTGCCCGAGGTCCTGGATCGCTCGGTGCTCGACGAAATCATGTCCGTAAGCCACAATCAGGCCGGCCAGACCAGCC
>JAUVAM010000402.1 GCA_030591745.1 Deltaproteobacteria bacterium | reverse complement strand
TTCCATCCTCTGCTCCCTACCATGGTCCGATGCTGCGGACCAGCCTGACCATCACCCTGAGCGCCGCGCTCGTCTTCGCGCTGCAACCCATGATGGGCAAAGTCCTTTTGCCCTGGTTCGGTGGCGGACCGTCGATCTGGAGCGCCTGCCTGCTTTTTTTCCAAATCCTGCTTTTGGCCGGCTATGCCTATGCCCATGGATTGTCGACCTGGCTTTCCCCCCGGGCAGGCGCTCGACTGCACGTCTTTCTCTTGGCTTTGGCCTGCCTGCTGGGCTTGTTCTTGGGCCTGTATGGGTCTTCGCCCATCACCCCGGGCCCTGCCTTCCGCCCCGAAGACAGTGCGTGGCCGGCCCTGCGCATCCTTCTGACCCTGACGGCAAGCGTGGGCCTGCCATTCTTTCTGCTCAGCGCAACCAGCCCCTTGTTGCAAACCTGGTTTCGCCTCATGCACCCCGAGCGATCACCCTATCGACTCTACGCCCTGTCCAATCTGGGCTCCCTGGGGGCGCTCGTCGCCTATCCCTTCTTGTTGGAGCCAAGCCTGGGTCTCCACGAACAGGCTTTGCTCTGGTCGGTCGGCTTTTTGGTTTTTGCCGGCGGCATGGGGGTCTGCGCCTGGCCCTTCCTTCGTCGAAAACTCGCGACGACGACCCAGGCCGTTGAGAAGCCCTCAGACCCCGCACCCGGAAAAGCCTTGCGTCTTTTGTGGTTCGGCTTGGCCGCGACCGGCTCCATCTTGCTGCTGGCCACCACCAACCAAATCTGTCTCAACGTGGCGGTCGTGCCTTTTTTGTGGGTGCTGCCTTTGGCTCTCTACCTGCTCTCCCATATCCTCTGCTTCCACGATCCACGCCTGGCGGCCCGAGGCTTCTGGCTGCCCATCTTCGCCCTGAGCAGCCTGATGGTATTGGCTTTGCTCTTCCACGGTGGCGAGAAAATCTGGCAAGTAGGCTCGGTGCGTTTTGAACTGGGTCTCAGCTGGCAAGTGCTCATCTACGGCACCAGCCTGCTCTCCGGCTGCATGCTGGTGCACGGCGAACTGGTGCGGCTCAAGCCCCCGGCCAGCCGCCTGACGTCTTTTTATCTGTGGATGTCTGCGGGTGGTGCCGCCGGCGGGCTCTTCGTCAGCCTCATCGCCCCTTTGGTATTCGACGGTCTCTGGGAATTCCACTTGGGGCTGGCCGCCGTGGCCGCATTCTGCCTCCTGACCTGCTGGCAGGACAAAGAAAGCCCCCTGAACGGACGATGGGCCTGGACCGCCCGGGCAGGGGCCATCAGCGCCCTGGCCGGCCTGATGCTGATTCTTGGCTTGCATCCTTTGCATTTCATGCGCGAAGCGGTATTCGCAGAACGCAACTTCTACGGCGTATTACGGGTTCTCAAAAAACACGAAGGCCTGCCCAAGTACTTCTCCCATGATCTTTACGACGGACAGATACTTCACGGCTACCAACTCCAAGATCCGAAACTGAAGTCAATCCCCACCTCTTATTTTAGCTACCAATCCGGCCTGGGCCTGCTGCTGGCCAAACATCCGGCCCGCCCCGCCCCCTTGAGAGTAGCGCTGATCGGCCTGGGGGTGGGTACCGCCGCGGCTTTGGCGAAACCCAATGATCTGTTCCGATTTTACGAAATCAACCCGGCGGTCATCCGGCTGGCTAAAGGACAAGACGGATACTTCTCCTTTCTGAACGACAGCAAGGCGGAAATCCAGATAGTCGAAGGCGATGCCCGGGTACAATTGGAACGAGAACGAGAAGCCGGCCTGAAGAATCGATTCGATTTGTTGGTCGTCGACGCCTTCCAATCCGACGCCATCCCCGCCCACCTTTTAACCAAAGAAGCCATCTCGCTCTACCTGAGCCAGCTCAAGGATGATGGCGCCTTGATGATGCACGTCACCAACCTGCACTTGGACCTGGAACCGGTGGTGGATCGCTTGGCCACCGAGTTGAACCTGAGCGTGGCTGTCATCCGCCATCCAGGTGACGGATGGCTATCGCTCATGTCTCGCTGGATGCTCCTGACCCGAAACAAGGATATTCTCGCGACTGAGGCCATCGCCACCCGAAGCGAGTTACCCCATAAATTACCAAGACATGCGCCCCTTTGGACCGACGATCACTCCAGTTTGCTGCCCATCCTGCAGTGAACGCCCCCCCTGGAATCTTTACTTACCAGATCTACGCAAACTTTTCTTAGCCCTGTTTTTGCTGTGTTTTTTGTCCTGACTGGCTTATCGGCCAGATGACCGATGTGCCATCTTGTCTCGATTCTGAAGTCAAAATTCTTGGACGTTTGACCAATGTTCCTTTTTTTGCTTGTTTCTCCATGTGTTACGACGGAATCAAAAATCGACACAACTTGGCACAGTGATTGCTCATACCAGGCCGACACAGCAATTACCCAGGAGAATCCCATGCGCAATACAATGAACACCCTGCTGATGACGGTTTTGATTCTTGGTCTCGCGGCCTGCTCCGGAGAGCAAATGGATGCACAGGATGTGGGTCAGACCACCAGCCGCATCGTAGGGGGTTCTTCTTTCGACGGCCTGCCGGCCGTGGGTGCCTTGCTCTACAATGGCTCCCAGCATTGCACCGGCACCCTCATCGGGCCGAGGACGGTTCTGACCGCCGCCCACTGCGTCGACGGATTTTCCGCCTCACGCATGACCTTCGTCACCGGACCCAATGTCTCCTACCCCGAGTCCAGCACCCAGGCCGTCAGCATGACGGGCCACCCCAGCTACAACGCTTACAGCATCACCAACGACATCGGCTACGTCACCCTGGCCGAGCAACCGCCTGTTGCGCCCATGCCCGTTCTGACCTACATGGATTCCTCCTTCCAGGGCACGGACCTCTTTTTCGTGGGCTACGGAGTGGACAACGGCTACAGCCAAACCGGTTCAGGCCTCAAAAGGGCCGTTTGGATGGGCGTCAGCCGCGTCGACGCCACCACCTTCCGATACGACGATCCCAACCGCAACACCTGCAACGGCGACTCGGGCGGCCCGGCTTTCTTCCAGGGTTCGGACGGAACCTACTTCGTGGCCGGCGTGACCAGTTACGGAGACCAGTACTGCACCGACTATGGCGTGGACACCCGCGTAGATGCCTACTTGGATTTTCTGCCCATCATCAATAGTCAACCGGACCCCGAGCCGGAACCGGATCCCGTGGATCCCTGTGACGGCGAAACCTGGGAAGGTCGCTGCAACGGCGAAACCGTGGTCTGGTGTGAAAACGAGAAGGTTTATCAGCAAGACTGCGCCACCGACGGCAAGGTCTGCGGTTGGGACGAAGGCCGCGGCTACTACGTCTGCCAGGTACCCGTGGTCGAAGAACCCGAACCCGTCGAAGAGCCTGAGCCCGTCGAAGAGCCTGAGCCGACCGACCCCTGCGAAGGCGAAACCTACGCGGGTCGCTGCAACGGCGACACGGTCGTCTGGTGCGAAAACGAAGAGATCATGAACCAGGATTGCGCCGAGCAGGACTTAGTCTGTGTCTACGACGCCGACAAATCCTACTTCGCCTGTCGCGAACCGGAAGTCGTCGACCCCTGCAACGGCGAGACCTTCGACGGCCGCTGCGATAACGGCTCGGTCATCTGGTGTGAGAACGAAGAGGTCAAATCCCTCAACTGCCAAGCATCAGGCGCCGACTGCGGCTACAACTCAAGCAAGGGCTACTACGACTGCATGTAATCCAAAGCTCATCCACCAGGGCCGGCCCTCCAAAGAGGGTCGGCCTTTTTTTTAATTGGACGCGGGCCAAGCTGAAGGCTCTGGCCCCAAGACCAGGCGCAAGCTACCACCGGCCACGATCTCCTCGTGGCTGATCCAGCTTCGCTCCAAGGCATGATCGTTCAATTGCGCTGATTGAATGTAGGGACTGTCCGGCCCCTGTCCCTCAACTTCGATGACAAAGGTCCCGCCCGAATAGAAGCTCGGATGCAAATGCAAAACCACCCGATCAAACAAGGGGCTGGTCAGTTGATAGCGCCCATCTCCCGGCGCCACGGGATACAAACCGATGGCGGCCAATACATACCAGGCGCTGGTGGCACCTGCGTCATCGTTGCCGGGTAAGCCGTCGGGTTGGGCTGAAAAGTCCGTCTTCAAGATCTGGCGCACCAGGCCCTGAGTCTTGTGCGCCCGACCCGCCATGTTGTAAAGAAAAGGCACATGAAAGCTGGGCTCGTTGGAGACATCGAAATAGCCTTCTGCAAAAAAGGTATCCAGCTTCTCGACGAAGACTTCCGGCCCGCCCATGGCCTCGATGAGACCCGGGACGTCATGGGGCACGAACCAAGTGTAAATCCAACTATTGGCCTCACAAAAATCGTTACCCTCCGAGCTGTCGGCCGGGTCAAAGGGCTCCACCCAATTTCCTGATCGATACTTCGCCCGCATGAAGCCCCTGTCAGGGTCCCAATGTTTCCTCCAATTGCCCGACCTGAGTTCCAAGGCCTGTGCATCCTGCTCCCGCCCAAGAATCCGGGCGATCTGGGCGCTGGTCCAATCGTTGTAAGCGTATTCCAAGGTCATGGATACGCTCTGGCCTGGATCACATTCCGAAGACACATAACCCAAATCCCGATAATCGACCGGTGTGCCCAGGTTGGCATACCCGCAAAGCCCGTCAGGGGCCTGGTCCG
>JAUVAM010000225.1 GCA_030591745.1 Deltaproteobacteria bacterium | reverse complement strand
GGCGTCAATCGCTGATCCTCAATGCTGTTCTCTTCCAGGAACTGTTCAAAATAGGCCACGGGGATCGCAAAAGCCCGCACCCGCTCAGCTGGGGCCAGCAAGGGCAATAGGAGTGCCAGGTTGGCGGCCTTGCCGCCGAATCGGGCACAGAGACTGCGCCCATCTTCGCCACCCAGGTCCAACAAGTTGGCCAGCCTGAGCTCTGATGCGTCGGCGGCGATCAGGTCTTCTACCTGCGGCCGATGACTGGCCCACCAGGATTCGGCCTCCTCTTGATCCGCTTCGTAAATGCGGTAGCGGCCCAGCTGCCCGGCGTAATCCCGCGTTACCTCCAGACGCACCAGCTGCCCCCCCCAGGCCGACAGGGTGTCCAAGGCATCCCGCACAAACAGGTTGGGCGTGGCGCGCCGGGCCATGCGCACATTGACATGGCTCAATTCCCATTGCCGACCGCCGGTAATCACCGCGGCAACCACCGCCTCAATGTCGAAAGGAACCCTGTCCACCACGACCAGATCCCGAAATCCCAGCTCCCCCAAACGCAAGGACGCTTCCAATTGCTCCAAACTCATGAGGCGCACCCGACCGAAAGCCACGCCTGAAGTGTAAACTTCCACATCCACATCGTCCCGACCGAGGTAGACGGGAAAACCAGGATCGATCCAGGCCTGAGCCCGCGCCACGGCCTGGGGATCGCTCGGTGCATACATCAGAGGCTCGAGCAGAAAAGCCTCACGCAGTCGTTCGTGGATCAGGGCTATCTCGGATTGCTGCAGAATCTCAGTGGGATCGCTCAAATCGGTCCAGACCGAATACCCGTAAATTCGGCCCAGTTCTGGATCCTCCATGGCCAGCATCCAGCCAGCAAAGTAGTCCCGGGTCGAGCGGCGCTGAATCAAAACCAAATAGCCCGAGGCATCGAGCTCGGCATAAAGTTCAGGAAAGACCTCCTGCAAGAAAGTCAGGTGGTACTCAAAGCGCTGGCTGTTCTGAAACAACAAGGGCAAAAGCTCCGGATCCTCTTTCGCCGGCATCATGAACTTCGTGCCCTGGCCGCTCATGCCCTCAGTGGCCAAACTGGCAAAATCCGCCTCATCGTCAATCTGCTGCAAACAAAGAGGACCCAAGTCATCCGAGCGACAAACTTGCAGCACCCCGCCCTCTTCCGATCCACAGGCGACCGTGGCCAAACCAGCCAGCCCCACCACGACCAGGACATGCGAGAGCAAAACCACCCTCTTGCTAAGCAAACTCAAAGCCAAAACAGCTCCTTTGGATTTCCCTTCAAGGCGGTTTGGAGGTTAGCATAGTCGCGACCATGAGCGACAATCCCGATTTACAGATCAGCCCCGACGAACAGAGCATCGCCTTGACGGCCGACTTTCGATTGCTCCAAAAGAGACGAGGCCATCGCTACTCAGCCGACGACATGCTCGTGGCCCATCTCGCGGCGACGCGAGGGCTTACACCATCGCGGGTTCTCGATCTCGGTTGCGGCCTGGGCTCCGTGCTCTTGATCACGGCCTGGGCCTTCCGCCAGGCTCACTTCGTCGCCATTGAGGCGCTTTCAGAACACGTCGAATACGCCCAACGCAATGTGGCCCTTAACCACTGTGAATCGCGGATACGGATTGTAGAAGGCGATCTGCGCGACGCCACGCTGCTCGAATCCCTCGGCCGCTTTGATCTCATCACGGGCTCGCCGCCCTATTTCCTGCCCGAGTCGGGTACGCTGAGCACCAACCCCGCACGAGCGGCAGCTCACTTCGAATTGCGCGGCGGTATCGAAGACTACGCCAAAGCCGCAAGCTCTGTCCTTGCCCCGAAGGGACTCTTCGTCTGTTGTGCAGGAGCCACCCCACCACAGCGGGCAGAGGCGGCCTTCAAAGAGGCTGGGTTGACGATGATTTTTCGCCAAGCCGTGCTCCCCCGCGAGGACAAAGACCCCTTCTTGCTGCTGCTTGTGGGACAAAAAGAAAGCGGTGCCGCTTGCATCCAAGCAGAACCACTCATTTTGCGCCATGCAGACGGAAGCCGCACCCCGGAACACATCGCCATCCGCAAGTGGACAGGGGTCACTCAACCACCAAAACGGGGGACGTTGGCACCTTAAGAACATTAATCTAGCAAGCACCCTGCGGGCCGGACCCGCCCTGCCCGCGAAACGACCAAGTACATCATCCACAACCTGAAACTCGCGCCCATACAAGATGAAAAACCCCAGGCGCATCCAGTCTCGGTCCTCTTGGCATGTGTGTAACTTAGCTCGATCGAAAATGGGGGGTCAAGAATAAGGTTCTTAAGGTGCCAACGTCCCCCCTCTCCCCCTCTCTGGGATCACTCAACGACCAAATCGCACCCAGAGCGCTGGGTCTACGGCCTGACCGCCCCGGCGTATTTCGAAGTAAAGATAGGCCCCCTTTAATGAGCCCGTGTCCCCCAGCGCGCCCACCTCTTGCCCTTGCCGAACCTTCTTTCCCTTGCGAACTTTCAAGCCGGTCAGATGACCGTATAGCGTGTAGTAGCCTCCGCCGTGCTGCAAAATCACGAGCAGGCCGTAACCCCGGAAGGGTCCGGCAAAGGCCACGGTCCCTGGATAAACCGCCTTGACGGGTGTTCCCTTGGCCGCCCGCAAATCGACGCCCTGATGTTCCGTGACCGTTTTGAAACGCTTGTCCACCTGCCGACCAAAACCAACCTCAACCCTGGCCTTGGCCACGGGACTCGGCAAGCGCCCTCGCCAGGTGGCGAAACCTTTGCCCTTGGTTGAACCGCCTCCGATGGTGGCCACAAGCTTCACCAAGCGACCCCGGGACCGCCTCAGTTCACGCATGGCGCGCGTGTGCAGGGCTTTCTTCTTGCTGAGCAGGTCCAGGGCCTGCACCTTCTCGGCCTTGGCCGTCTTCGCCCGTGCGCGGCGTTCAACCACCTCGGCCGCCACCTGCTCCAACTCCTTTTTCTGGATGCCGATGCGGTGTTCGCTTTTCTCCAAGAACGCCCTGGTTCGTCGAGTCTCGGTGATGAGTCGCTGATCCTGGCTGGCCAACAAACGCAACAGACCCGCCCGCTGCAGCCCTTCCGAAAAAGTGCCCGCACCAAACAAGAGATTCAACCAACCCAGCTGCCCATCCTTGTACAACCTGCGCAAACGAATTTTCAGCCTGGCTTGCACATCATCCAGGGAGCGTGAGGCCACTTCGTGTTGCTTGCGAAGCTCTGCCTGCTCCTCTTCCAACCGGGCCTTTTGGGCCTGAGCCTGGGTGTGCTCCTTTTCAGCCAGCTCCAAATCCCCGTCCAATTCGCCCAGGGTTTGTAACAGGGAACTGGATTGCTGCTGAAGCCGACGAAGCAGACGACGCTCACGTGCCAAATTCTTGCCCAGCCCCTCCAGATCCTTCTGTATGGGATGGGCGGTCTGGGCGAGGCAGACAGGTGTCAAAGCAAGCGAACAACAGATAAGCAGCCCCACAAGGCCAAAAAAACGATGTCCACATCCCCCCATGGTCAAGCCCTCAGGTGCCGGCCCAGACTCGCGGAAGTGCCCAGCAGACCCACCAGGGCCCCACTCAGCACCACCAGGCCGGCCAGCCAGGGGGCCAAAAACCGCAGGACCAAAAACTGTTCGCCGGGTCCCATGGGAATACGCAAATCCGCGCCAAGCAGAAAATACAAAATCCAGGTCAACCCGAGGCCGGCCGCTGCCCCCAGCGCGCCAAGCATGACGCCTTCAAAATAAAAAGGCGTCCTGAGGAAAGATTCGGTGGCCCCAACCAGGCGAAGAATCTCTATCTCTTCACGACGCGAAAAGACGGAGAGACGAATGGTATTGGAGACCACCAACAAGGTGGCCAAGACGATCAGGCCGCCGATGAGCGCCCCCAACAAACGCGCGGCCGCCATGAAAGCCAAAAGGCGATCGAGCCATCCTTGTCCGTACTGTACCTCCTCCACGCCGGCTTGACCCTCCAGACTCTTGGCCAAACGCCGGATGGCCCTGGCGTCTCGGCCCTCTGGCTTGAAACTTGCCCGAAAGCTGGCCGGCAACAAATCCTCTCCCAGCCCATCGAGGACAGCTGCCTGTTCCCCAAGGCTTTGCCGAAAGTCCAAAAGAGCCTGTTTGGGGCTTACCGATTGCACCTTGGCCACAAGAGGGGAATCTCGCAGTTTGGCCCGCAGTGCTCTGCGATCTTCTTGGCTGGCCTCGGCCTTGATGAAGACCGAAATCTCGAGGCCAGACTCTAAACGATCAGCCAAACGCTGCAAGTTGTGTCCGGCCAACAACAAAACGCCGAGAACCAAAAACACCACGGCCACGGTCGCGACAGTCACTCCAGCCACAACCGGATTGCGCCGGATGTGCTTTAGGGCTTGACTCAGGAAGTATGCGATACGTCCCATGGCCTCTCACGCCCCGCTCATTCCGGCAAGCCCCCTGCGACAACACGACCCCGTTCCAGGCGAATCACGCGTCGCTGGGTTCGATCCACCCAAGCCATGTCGTGGGTGGCCACCAGCACCGTGGTCCCCCGCGCTGCGATGTCCGACAGCAATCCATCGATCTCCATGCTGAGTTCCGCATCCAGATTGCCGGTGGGCTCATCGGCCAAGAGGATGGGCGGGTCACTGACCATGGCCCTGGCGATGGCCACACGCTGCTGCTCCCCGCCTGACAGGCGAGGCGGCGTGCTGTTGATCTTGTGCTCCAGACCTACCAGGCGCAACACGGCTTGAACCCGCTTCCGAACCTCGCGGCGCGGCCGCCCCATGACCTCCAAGGCCACCGCCACGTTTTCCCCCACCGTGCTCAAGGGCAGCAACTTGAAATCCTGAAAAACCATACCGATTCGGCGCCGCACCTGATAAATGTGGCGCGCCTTGATGCGGGCTACGTTCTGGCCAAAAAGCAGAAGCTGCCCGGACTCACAAGCCTCGGAAAGCATAATCAAACGCAACAAGCTGGTCTTGCCCGCTCCCGAAGGCCCGGTCACGAAAGCAAACTCCGCCTTGCCGATACGCATGGTGATGTCCACCAGCACCGGGGCGTCCGAGCTGTAAGACATATGCACATGGTACATCTGGATCATGGAGTTGGCCCGTCGACGGCGACCTAGCCGCCATCCTCACCATCACCCGACAAATAGCCTATGATGACTTCGTCCAGGCTTTTCTCGGTGATCAAATCCTCTCCAAAAATGGTGGGCCCGGAGGTGTCCTTGGGCTTGGGCTTGTTCGACAATTTTTGCGCGGCCAAGACCTCGGGCGGCATGACAGCTGGTTGACCCGACTTGGGGCGTACGGTCACCCGCGCGGTAGCACGCTGCATGAGCGGCACGGTCTCAGCCTGAGGCTCCTCCGGCACATAGATGCGAGTCTTGGTGACGGGTCGCCTGCCTTCCGTAAACCCCCCCGTACTCACGGGTTTTCGCGGGGCAGGGGTAGGCGCTGGCGGAGGCCTGGGCACGGGCGGCTCAACCTTGGGCACTTCCTTGGGCATGGGCTGGGGGGTCACGCCCATGGCCGCCGAAAGCGGCGTCTCGGTAGCAGCCGGAAACTTCTGCGGGACCACCGCGGGCATGGAAGGCTCAGTCCTGGCCCGACTGAATTCCCTTGGCGAAGGAGTCGGTTGTTCCTCTGCTGGAGGGATGGAAACTGGAGGCAATTCCACACCATGGGGTGGCGTGGCGCCAGGAGTGCCCCCTTCCAGCACTTCGTCATAGACCCCGTTGATCAGGTTGCGCAGCATGGCCTTGTGCTGCTCCTGCATCAACTCTTTGACGACATCATGAAGATTGTTTGCCTGCACGATGTCGGCGTAACTGGTCTTCTTGGTCGCCAAAATGTTACCGCCCACGAACAAGTGGGTGATGATGTGTGGGTTGGCCACGCCGCTGTCTTCCGTCTGCACATGGTAAACTTTGCCCAAGTGCTTGACGTTGTGATTGAAGCCGGGGACCATCTGAGGCTTGTTGTCGTTCACCATGCGTCCTTACCTGATTCGACCAAAAAAAGATCGTAGCAAAGGCCCCGGAACAAGGCAAGATTCTGTCCAAGTTACAAGCGCCTGCATCAAGTCCTGATCCCGGGATCCAAATCGACCTGCTCCGTTGGAGGCAAAGGGCGACCCAAAAATCGGGTTCCTACTGCCCGGAATCGGTCGGGGACGTCGGTCACAAAGCAAGCATGCTGGACTGAAGCCTTTCCGCGAGCCAGGCCCTCGGCTTCCAACCTTGCCGCCACCGCATCGGCAACAGCGCTTGCCGAATCAACAAGCGTCACACCCTCTCCTGTCACCTCGCGAATGGCCGGGACGAGCAAAGGATAGTGAGTACAGCCGAGCAACAGGGTATCTACATCCCCAAGCCAATCGGCCAGGTATTCCTTGGCCACTTGCCGAGCCACCGGATGCTCTCCCCAGCCCTCCTCCGCAAGAGGAACAAAGAGGGGGCAGGCCCGCTGCCGTACCGTCAGCTCCGAACGATGAGCCAAAAGAGCCCGCTCATAAGCGCCCGAGGCCACGGTCCCCTCCGTGCCGATGACCCCCACCAGGGCCTTGCCGCTCAGGGCCGCAGCCCGCTCGGCCCCGGGTTCAATCACCCCGATAACCGGCACATCCAAAGCCTTTTCCAGCGCCGGCAAG
>JAUVAM010000123.1 GCA_030591745.1 Deltaproteobacteria bacterium | reverse complement strand
GATGGCGAAGTGGACCCGGAACGCCGCGATTGGTTGCGGCGCTGGTTGCGAATTCGCCAGGGTCTCGACGGCTCAGGCTCGCAACACGATGTCGTCTTGTTGAGCACTCCCTTGGCCGAACGGGTTGAAGCATTGAGTCAGGTTCTGGAGCCCCTGCCGGCGGGTATCCTGTCCCTGCTGGGGGCTGGGTCGGGTTCGGATTGCTTGGCCTGGAAGGCTGATGGAACTCATGCGCCGGCCAGGGATTTTGTTCGGGCACGGGAGCATTTCTTCGATGCGCTTTGTGTAGCCCGGCTTTCATTTTTGCAGGCGGACATCCTGCGAGGCCTGGACCCAACCCGTTTTCGTGTGGCCTGCTTGCCCGCGGCCGAAATCATGGAGCGAGACACGGCCTTGGCCTTGTTGGCATACGTGCGTGCGGGCGGCTGGTTGGTCCTGGGTCCGCGTCTGCCTCGACGGGATTCGGCAGGACAAGGCATGACCGTCCTGGCCGAAGCCTTTCTGCAACCCGAAAGCTGGGGCAAAGGGCAGATACGGCACTGGCCTGATTTGTTGGAGCCTGAATTGTTGGAGAGCCCGGCGCTGGCCGATCGCTTGTCTGCCTTGGCCCAAGAAGCGGGATGCCTAAGCCAACCCGATCCCCACTGCCCCGAGCTGGAGACGGCTTTGTGTTCGAGCACACAAGGGCGCTGTCTCTGGTTGGCCAACCCGGGCGATCAGCCCAGGGAGGCGGTGGTGGACATGCCTGGCGCGTCTGTGGCCCTGGACCTGTGGCAACAACGCGTCTTGCGAATCCAAGACGGCAGGTTGCGTATTGAGGTGCCGGCCTGGTCCGTGCGTCTGATCCGCATAGAGGATGCGCCATGATCTCAGCGGACATTCAGGTGCTGGATATGCATCCGGAACACTGGGCTCGTTTGCTGCGCTCGATGACACCGCCGGGGGGCTTGGGCTCCTGGGCGCTTTTACTGGAAGAGGATGGCTCCGTGATCCATGCGGTGAGCTCCTTGAGGGAGTTGTCCGGCATGCTCGGTCGCTCCAGTCTTAATGCAGCAGCGCTACGCGCAGAGCTGGGCGTGGATCGAATTTTAATTCTTGAGCATGGAGCCCTCCGGCGCATTTTGAAGAGGGCGGATGCGGATCTGGCCCTGGGCCAGGATTTTTTAGAGCAGCTGTTGAAGATCTGGGGGGCCTTCCGCAGCGAGCGGGGGCGCGGGCTGAGGATGGATCCCCCCACACCGCCGGGTCCCTTGCCCCCTTTCTTTTTGCTGGAGGGTTTGTTCCATCACCTTTGGCCTGATGACACGAGCCTTGTCCTCTACGTGGTGGATGAAGTACTGGAGCGGATATTCACCTCTCTGGTGTTGCGCAAACGCAAAGGCCAGCTCGACCTCATCACCAGCGATCGCTGTCTGGGGCAGCATGGATTGCGCGCAGGCGACTGGCGCCGCGATCGAAAACGAAGTCTGGAACTCATCAGTCGGCAGATAGCGCCCTGCCACGCAGCGTGTTTCTGCTCCTTGGAGGCCTGGCGGGTTTTTCTAAAGCGCCCCATCGGCTCGGGGGCCTTGGCCAGGCAGCAAGCCCTGGAAAATTGGATCATGGAGCCCATGCCCTGGATCTGGGGCATGGGATTGACCACCTTCAGCCGCGGGCTGCGGATTCTGGAATGGCTTAAGGATCAAATCGCCTCAGATTCCTGAGACTCTAAGTGGCAGGTGTCGGCTTTTCGTGATCGGTAAAAACACCCCTTCAGTGAATAGTTAGCGGAAATGACTGGTGGTTTTGTCCTGGCTCGCCTTGGCATTGAACTTGCGAAACAAGGGGCGCGACAAGCGTCGGCAACCCTTTTTCAAAGGACGATGAAATGAAGAGCATGAAGCGAAATTGGCAAGCGGTGGCGGTTTTTCTGGGGGTGTTTGGTCTCGTGGCTTGCAATGGCGCGACTTCTTTTGAGCCCAAGGTGGATCCCGAGATTGGAGATACTGATTTTATTTCCGCCGATCAAGGCGGTGGTGATCGTGGCGTAAATGGCGACGGGGCCTATGACGAGGCTGCTCCGGACAGCCAAGAGAGCGCCGATGATCGCACGGTGGAAGAAGGCGACATCTACCGGGTGCTTTCAGATCAGTACATTTTGAATTTGAATTCGTATCGAGGACTTCAGGTCATCGATTTTTCCAATGTGGCCGCGCCCGAGGTGGTGGGCAATTTGCGCATCTCCGGCTATCCGGTGGAAATGTACGCCGTGGGCACGCGCGCATACGTCTTGCTCAACAACTATCGGGGTTACTATGGCAGTCGCCACGATGTTCAAGTGAACCCATACGAGGGCGGCCTGGTTGTGGCCGTGGACATCAGCGATCCCACAAATCCCGTGGCCCTGGATTCGGCTCAGGTGCCGGGCTGGATCGCCACCAGTCGCCTGACCCGTGGCGGTGGTCACGAGGCGCTGTATGTGGTGGCTAACAACTGGGATGGCGAGAGCAGCACGGTGGTTCGATCCTTCGCGCTGGAGGGCAGTGAGTTGGTGGAAAAATCCGCTATTGATTTGGGCGGCTATGTCTCCGACATCCAGGCCACCACCGAGGCCTTGTTGGTGGCGCGGGTGGATTGGTATGCCGAGGACGACGACACTTCGGTCTCGATCATCGATATTTCTGATCCCACCGGCCTGATGCTGGAAGGTGCCCAGATCCCCGTGGCCGGCATGATTCGGCACAAGAGCAACATGGATCTGCGTGGTGATATTCTGCGCGTGGTCTCCGGCTCCTGGTGGAACGACACCAACACCAATCATCTGCAGACTTTCAACATCGGCGATTTGCAAAATCCCGTGGTCGTCGATCATGACACCTTCGGTGCCAACGAAGATCTCTACGGTACTTTGTTCATGGCAGACCGGGCTTTTTTCGTCACCTACCGCCGGGTGGATCCCTTCCATGCCTTCTCAATCGATGCGGACGGCCAGGCCGTGGAGATGAGCGAGTATGTGATTTCCGGCTGGAACGATTTCTTCAAGCCGGTGCTGGGCAACAGCCGCATTTTGGGTGTGGGCGTGGATGACGCGGAAGACTGGACCATGGCCATCAGCCTCTATGACACGACCGATCTGCAAAACCCGGAGCCCCTGGTGGCGCGCACCCATGTGGGCGCGAGCTGGGGTTGGTCCGAAGCGCGCTGGGATGACAGGGCCTTCACCGTATTGGACGGAGCCGTGTCGGTGGCCGGTCCCGAAGGCCAAACAGAAACGGGCCTGGTCCTGCTGCCTTTCTCCGGGTACCTGGAAGAAGAAGAGCGCTACATCGCGGGTGTGCAGATTTTTACTTACTCCGAGTCCAGCCTGAGCCAACGCGGCATGATGGAGCACGGCTCCTTTGTGAGGCGTTCCTTTGTGGCTGATGACTCCACCGCCAATTTGAGTGAATCCGAACTGAGCCTCTTCGACGCAAGCGATCCGGATAACCCCGTAGAACAGGGTCGCGTTGAGTTGGCGCCCAACTACACTCAGTTCTTCGTCTTCGGCGATTACGGTGCCCGGCTAAAATACGACCAGGACTACTACTGGTGGTGGGGCGATTCCTCCGAGCCGCCGGCCAACGAGTTGCAGATCGTCGCTTTGAGCGAAGATCCGGATGAAGCCCTGCCCGTGGCCGTGTTGGACCTGCCCGCCAGAGCCCAGGTTTACAAGGTGGGCGAACTGGCGGTGGCGGTGGACATGGTTTACGTGGATGAGGATCCCAACGACGACGAGTGGTGCCACGAGACCACCATCCGGGTCTATGACCTGAGCGACCCGACCCAGCCCGTTTTGGTAAGCACCCTGGTGACCCGCGACATCAGTCCCTTCTACGGGTACTACTGGTGGGGCGGCCCTGAATACGATTGCATGGGTTGCTACCATCCCTATTACTACGGCGGCACCAGCGCCTACGGCTTGGGCCAGAGCCTGGTCTTCCCTTCCATCGTATGGGAGCAAGAAATCGAAGGCATCGAGCACGTTTGTCATACCAGCCCGGTCAACGGCTATGAAGAAGAGTGCATCGAAGACGAGATGGGCAATGTTTCCTGCATCTATCTCTATGGGTCGGAAACCTGCCGAAGCCTCGACAACGGACCGACGACCTGCTCCGGTACGATCCAGCGTTGCACCGTGGACGAGCGCGGCTGGGACGAATGGGTCTGCGAAGAGGTGGATCCAGAGGACATCGAGACGGAGACCCGCTGCTATGATCAAGAACGCTATCGATACTGGAATCACCTGGATCTGAACGCCCTGGATCTGAGCGATCCCGCGGCCCCCGTGCTCCTCGACACCATGACCATGCCCACCGAGCAGGAATATGTAAATCTGATGGCCAGGGGCAACTCCCTCTATTACAGCTACAAGGTTCCCCACAGCGTCCAGGGCGATAGCCGTCCCTACGCACGCTTTTTCGTCAAAGAGATCGACTTTTCCGATCCGACACAGCCCGAGGAAGGCTCCGGCGTCAATGTGCCAGGCACCCTCATCGAGGTGGACGGGGACATGCTTTATACCCAGGACTACGTCTGGAACAACGACGAGGTGGAATCCGCCATCAACAAGCTGGAGCGTCACGGCAACGCGGCCGTGCTCAAGGCCAGGCTGCGCTTTCCGGATCAGTACGTGCACAGCATGCTCTTGGACGGCAGCGGTCACGCCCTCGTGACCCACCGCTTGAGCTGGCAGGCCATCGCCGAGCGGGACTTGGACTGGGACGAAGTCGACGAGATGATGACCGTCCTGGACATCAGCGGCCCGGGTTTTGCCGTGGCTTCTCAGTTGGCCGTCGATCGTTGGGCCAGCCTGCGGCAAGCCTTATCCGGCCGTGCCTTGTTCAGTGTGCCGGGCGGCCTGCTGGTAGTGAACCTGGACGAGGCCACGGCACCTTTCGCCCAGGCCTATTTCCCCGTCTGGGGATGGCCCCAAAGCCTGATGGTTCATGAGCGAGAGATCACCTTCGCCGCCGGACGCTACGGCATGTATCGCTTCGGACTGGATGATTTCAACCTGCTGGAAGACTAGCGTAAGGCGGGGCAATGATTAGCGGAGTCGGATCCTTCGGGGTCCGGCTTCGTTTTTATGACAAGTCGAGCATCAAGAACGCCCAAAGAGGAATCTTGGGGACAGCCCCAAACTCGAAGTGGTTGCGCGTCACCAAGAGCCCCTTGCCGATTCCCCGGAGGATGCTGAGATCGTCCCATCCGCTGATACGGGACTGATACTTGACCTCGATTCCGTAGTAGCCTTCACGGTCTACCACGAAGTCGATTTCTTTTCCCTGCGACGATCGCCAATAGAATAGTGAGTCCACGTGACCCCAAGATGCCCATTGATTGGCATACTCTCGAATGAGTTTGCCCCCGACGGCGGATTCGGCCAAGGCGCCTTCTTCGAGTTCAGGCAGGTGCAATGCGATTTTGAGCGCTGCCGCATACACGGGATCGGCGAAGAAGTGCTTGCGATTCTTTTTTGGGAAGGCGGTCTTTTTCGAGACGTCCAGGGGGAGAGCCGTATACTCAACGAAGGAGTAGTGGAGCGCCTCGATATAGTCTTTGACCGTGCCGGCCGAGGGGATGTTCCCCTTGGTGGCGATGTTGGTGTAGCTGGTGGGTGTGCACAGGGAGAGATAGAGGCTGGCCAGTATTTGTCGCAAGGTGGCGGTGCTGCGTTTCTGCTTTTCTATCTCAGAAGACAGGGCCAGCAGGTAAATACCCATGGTGTCATCCGAGGGCCGACCCAGTCTCACAGTCTCAGACACTACCTTGGGGATGCCGCCGAAGGTCATGTAGAGTGAGGCGGCATTGCTTAACTGCTCCTGCTGCTCGAGCAGGGTCATCTTGTGACTTTCGAAGCTGTGCATGGAGTGTGTCATTTGATTCAGGGAGATCTTCAGTTTCCCGGCCTGGCCGGGGTGAAGCGCGCGGACGAAATCAGGGAAGTCCATGGGTAAGAGACACAGGTCCAAACCCTCGCTTCGACGGCCCGGCATTCGATCGTATCCGCGCTTCATTTCGTAGGCGGAGGAGCCAGTCAAGACGAGGGCGACTCGGTCGAGCTGTCCCGTGTCTTTCATCCATTTGATGGTTTTGTACCATTGCTTGACGGAAGTGATTTCGTCGAGGATGACGGTGATGTGGTCTTTGGATTCGGGCTCAATTTTCGAAATGGCCATAATCGAACGCAGCACCGTTACAAGTTCTTTGCGGTTGATGAGGTTGTCGCAGGGAAAGTAGAAGATCCGTTCTGGATTCGTGCCCTCCGAGAGCCGTCTGAGTACATACAGCTTGCACTCGGTGCTCTTGCCAATCTGACGCGATCCTCGGATGATGCTGATTGTGCCGGGTAGAAAGCGAACACCTTCGTCCAGGTGTTGAAAATGGATTTCGGATTTGGCGACTTCCAGCAAGTGACGGTCGCGCAGACGCCACTCAGGGTCCCGCAGCCAGGGAGAAGTCATATGGATTTGTTCAACGAGATTCATAAAAACACCCCACTTTTGACAATCTAATCTTACAAAAAGAGGGGGCTTTTGGCAAGAACGATGTCCGGCGAATCCTGGTTGGCCTTTATTTCCGTGGTCTTGTGCCGCAGTCGATTCTAAGCACGAAATAGAAGCTCGACAGGATGAGCAGGCTTACTGCGATGAAGACGGGGGTGTATCCGAGGCTTAGGATCAGGAATCCGGCCACCAGTGGAAAGATTGTGGTGAGGATGTTACCGGCCCCTGAGATGCCTGTGTAGATGGCTCGGTTTTCGTCGGTGGAGATTTCCAACAAAATGCCCTCGATGGCGGTTTTGTAGGTCGCCATGAAGATGCCCTCGAAGACGAAAATGGATTGATAGGCCAGGCTTGAGTCCCGAAAAAGCAAGCTTGCGATGGGCATGGAGGCGGCCAAAGCCAGGCTGATCATCAAGAGGTGCCGGTACTTAAATTTTTTGGCGAGTTTCAACAGGAGCAGACTTGCGACCAGCATGCCCAGGGTTTTTAGCAGTAAGAAATTACCGATGAGGGAATAAGACAGGCCGAAGCTTTCTTTTGCCAGATAGATGATGAAGGGAAGAGTGCTCAAGCCCAGGCCCAGGCTGTTGATCAGCAAGAGGTAGTATTTCAGGTTCTTGTTGTCTTTGACTTCTCCGGGGATCATCGTCAGGAATTTCAGTAAGGTCTTTTTCTTCGCAGCTGGGGTCGGCTCTTCTTTCAGGCGCCAAAAGCCAAAGGACGCGACAAAAAGCAGGGCCGCGGCCAGGGCGAACAAAAAGGCGTAGTTGTTGGGAAAGTCCAGCATGACCAGCAATTCGCGCGCGAGCAGGGCTGAGACGAAGACACCTGCGCTGAAAATGACCTGCTTGGCGGAAAAGAATGTCTTTCTCGCGGGTCCCTTGATGGACTTGCCCACAATGTCCACGTAAGAAATGTTGGCGAAGGCTCCGCTGAAGGAAAACTGAGAGATGAAGACAAAGATGAACAGAATCAAGAGACCGTGGGCCAAGGAGTTCGAAAAAAAGAACAGAATAGCCAGGGCAAAGAGCGCGATGATTCGCAGGTTGATGCCCAAGAGTAAGAATTTCTTCTTTCTTGGTTTGTGAGAGATCAACCCGGCGAAGAAGAGCTGAAATAAACTGGATCCGCCCAGCATGATGGCGGTCATGAAGCCCAAGTGAATTTCATTGCCGCCGGCCTTGATGAGCATGGAGGGGATGATGGTGTCCACGTCCATGAAGTTGGATGCCAAGGCCAAAAAAGCAGCATGCCAAAGCAGGGGCGCAAAGTTACCGGAAGATTTTTGTTTGGCGGGCTCCATCCATACTCCACAAAAACGATTGGAACACAAACATGCGAAAAAACCCATGTGTCTTTTTGGTGGGTGGCCTGGGGGCGATAAGCCGTGTAGAATCTGCGAGATCTTGAAAAGATTCCGTCTGCTGGAACGAATGGCTGGAGGAAGATGATGAGAGCGCAAATTGTTTTCTTGGTGGCCTTTATGACTTTGTTGCCTTTGGCGGTCGACGCCGGCGAGAAAGATCTTCAACCATACAGAGTCTTTGCCGATAAAATGAAGGCGAATCTCAACAAGGAGGAATTACTGGAGAGGCTTGGGCCCGCGTTTTTTGACCTCGTTGAAAAGAGCCCTGTGGGGTTCAGGCGTCAGGGCTATTGCCTGAGAGAGCTGGTTCCGGCCACTCGTCATCCCGACGTAAGGAAATTGCTGCTCAAGCGTCTTCGTGATCCGGAAACTCTGGACACGAGTAAGGCAGGCTTGATTCG
>JAUVAM010000231.1 GCA_030591745.1 Deltaproteobacteria bacterium | reverse complement strand
GAGCCCAAGCCAGAGCCCAAGCCAGAGCCCAAGCCAGAGCCCAAGCCAGAGCCCAAGCCAGAGCCCAAGCCAGAGCCCAAGCCAGAGCCCAAGCCAGAGCCCAAGCCAGAGCCCAAGCCTAGGCCGAAGCCGAAGAAAAAGAAGAAGAAAAAAGTGGTCGCACGGCTGGCGGCCGGGGTGTTGGATGTGGATAGTCGCCCTTGGACCAATGTCAGTGTGGATGGCACGGCCTATGGCGCAACGCCCGTCAAGGACATCAGTCTTGCCGCCGGCGTACACATCGTGGTCATGAGCAACCCGGCATTTAATTTGCGCCTGAAAAAGAAAGTGAAGGTGCGTCCTGGGCAGACCCTGCGCTTGAGGGAGCGATTTGCCAAAGGGTTTTTACAGGTTTTGGTTAAACCATTCGGAGATGTCTACATCAATGGTCGCCACAAAGGGCTCACCCCATTGGACGGACCGCTCTCCATCTATGAAGGAACGCACACGTTACGGGTGACCTGCAAGCGCACGGGCAAGGAAAAGACCCAAAACGTGCGCATTCGGGCGGGTCAAACCAGCAAGGTCATCTTGGACCTGCGCTAGTGCTTTTTGGCGCTGATGGCTCAGGGGAGTCGGTTTTCGGGTATGCGGGGATGAGCGATAGATACGGCCCCCGGCAGAACCCAGAGGTCAATTGAATCCAAAGTAACCAAGGTGGAGGAGATGGCGGCCGTGAAGACGATCCGATTTTCAACAGGCTGTACGCAGGTGAAAGCGTAGTAGCCCTTGTTGCTTGTGGTTTGTCGTGGGGGTGTGGAGGAATCCGGGGTCAATATTGCTTCGTCTGGAAAATAATACTGGCGCCCGATGTGACGAGGGAAGAGGCCCAGGGACGCGGCGCATTCTCCCATCGGCAAAGAATCGGAGGAACAATCCACGATGCGCCCCATCACGAAACCCAAGTTGAGAGGCGTGTTTTCTGAAAGGCGCTGGTAGTTGGCCGCGGTCAGGGCTCCAAAAGCCTGTGTGGCAAAGCCAGCCATGTCGCAGTGTTCCGCCCGCAATGTGTATCCAAAGTGGGTGCTGGTCACGACCTCTTCGTTGTTGACGTTGGTCCCGGCCTGGTTTTGGACGATGTATTCTCGATTGGTTGGCAGGTTTGTGAATTCATAGTGGCCGTTGTCATCATCCCATGTCGCGGCGAAGACAGCCCCCTCTTGCAGTGGAGTATGCCGGTCTTCAGCGTCGTAGATTCTGATGGACAGTCCAGGTGTTTCCTTGGCGTTCTCCATGCTCATGGGAATCAGGTGAACCCGGCCTTGCAGGTTGCAGGTTTCGGGGGTGAGCGCTGGGCTTGTGCTGGCCGAGAGATAGCAGTCGCAGATCGGTTCTACTTCGGAGCTCGTGGGGGCGTTGGTGGGCACATTGCAACAGACCTCATTGATGCAGACCCGGCCATTGGGATCACACCAAGAAGTATCGCAACTTGTTCTGGGGAGGCAGAGCTCCATCCCCAAATCGCAGGTGAGCTCGGCCGAGCAGTCCTCTTCGGATTCGCAGGGGCCGGCGCAAAAGGCAATCGGGGGCTTGCAAGCGGTGTTTTCTTCACAGGCTTCAAGGAATTCGGTGCCGTGTTCGCTGGGCAGGCATCGCTCCAGCCATGTGCCCTGATCGTTGGAACCGCAAAAAAGGGCCCCGGACACGCAGGTGAAGGCCTCGTCTGTTGCGACACATGCGGAACTTGACTGGATGGGAGAGATGGGTCGTTCGACACAGATCAGTTGGTCCGGACAGGGGTGATCGCTGCTACAGGCGCGATCTGAGTAGTCCATGGGCTGCAAAACACAAGCCGAAGGCAGGACGAGCGCGAGGAAAAGCATGGAAAGAGAATTCTTCATGTTATGGGATCTATGTCACAGGACTCTTGAGGTGTGTCAAGAATTTTTGTTTTGCTTACTTGACCTTGCCTCGGCCCAGGGCATATTCTCTCAAGATATTGAACAAACGTGGTTTCTTCGAGAAAGGAAGCCTTCGTGAAGCGAATTTTCAAGCCCTTGATGGGGTTTATCCTATTGGGTGTTTTTTTAGGCGGTACGGCTTGGGCAGAGCAGCCCGAACGAGTGGAGCCCGATGGTTATGGGCCCACTGGGCAGCGAAGCGTGTGGCGGGCATGGACGGCAGACACTTATAAACCATGGACGGTTGTGGTGGGTAGCAGCCTGGAGTACTTCACGCTCAGCGATTTTTTGACCGATGGCGACGAGAATCACCGCATGATCGGGCGGGTCAGCATGGCCTTTGTGCCCATCACGGGACTGGAGTTCGCTGCGGGCATGGCCCTGACCACGAATCAAAACACGTCTTTTGATCCCCAGCATACGCAGTCTGTCGGCGATCCGCACTTGAGTGTGCGTTACGGCTACAAGTTGGCGGACTGGTTTTCCATGGGCCTGGGTCTGCAGTCGGTTTTCCCTTCCGGCGATGGTTCTTTGGAGCTTTCGGGCGATGGTATCAGCACGCGAATTTTGACTACTTTCGATTTGCGTCCTCTTCCCGAAGCCGTTGTGGCCCTCAATGTAGGATATCACTTCGATAACTCCCGTTTTATTTTCGACCACCCGATCAACGAGGCCCAGCAGTTCGGTGCGGGCATCAACCCCCACGATCAGGTTTTGGTTCAATTGGGTTTCGCCTATCGTTTCGCCTGGGTGGCACCCTTTTTGGAGTTTGGTATGGCCGTGGGCATAGGGGCTGACGAGTTGTCGTTTGGAGACAATCCGGGCTGGATAACCCTCGGCGCTCGGGCCTGGCCTCTCAAGAAGCATGGTTTGTTTTGTATGCTGGGCACGGACATCGGTGTGATGGGCACCTCCGCACCGGCTGGTGCCGCACGGATTCCAGCCTATAATCTTTTCGCTGGGATTGGTTATGAGTTTGGTGTCTTGCCCGAGTCGGAAGCTCGGGTTGAGGTGAGGGAAAAGATAGTCGAGAAGATCGTCGAGAAGCGCGTCGAGGTGCCGGCTGCCCCCAAGATTCTCAGTCGAGTGGTCGGCCTGGTGCTGGATGCCAACACGGGGAGACCTGTCTCCGGGGCGCAGGTATCCATATCAGGCAATGAAGCCACACTGTATATGACCGACGGTCAGAAAGGGCAGTTCACTTCTTGCCCAGGTGAGGCGGGACCACACAAGGTTCAGGTTCGTGCCGATGGCTACCAGACGACCACCGAGGTGGTCATGGTCAGCAAGAAGTCGGAGACGCCTTTGACCATTCGCATGCAGCCGGCCACGGGCCCGACATACGGCACTCTGAAGGGCACCGTGCGGGCGGCTGGTGGTGGCGTGTTGCCCGCTTTGATCTCCATTCCCACGCGCAAGATGAAAGTGAAAGCCAAGAAGAAGGATGGCTCCTTCAAGCTTAAACTACAAACCGGAAAATTTGATGTGTTGATCTCCCGACGCGGCTATGTGACCCAGCGTCGAAAAGTAAAAATCAGCGCAGGCGACGTGGTTATTCTGAATGTGGAACTTTACCCCAAAAAGTAGACATGGGCTTTGGGCCGGGTTGTTTCTTCTGAGCCTTTGGGGCTTGGGGGCTTCTTGTTCACGGTGCCAGGAAGAGGTGGCTCGGCCGCCCGACGCAGCGACGGATGTGGCCAAGGCCAAGCCTTTTGCCGAGTTGTTCGAGCTTCAGGGCTTGGTGGAGTGGCGTCAGGGCGAATCCGGTGCCTGGAAAAACGCAGCCAACGGTCTGGTGATTGCCATCGAGGATACCATCCGGACCGGTGACAAGAGCCGCGCCGGCATTCGCTTTGCGGATGGGCGCAGCTTGATGCTGGAAGCCAATTCAGAACTGTCTTTGGCCAACGTGGCCGGGGGATTTGCCCTGCTGTTGGGCAGCGGCGAGATGGAGGTCACCGCGGGTGGCGGCAGTGCGGGATTCCGCCTGATCTTTGGTGATAGTTCAGAATTCATGATCCTCGGCGATGGTCAAGCCCGCTTGACGCGTGGTGAAAATGGCGTACGCATCCAGATGATCATGGGCAAGGCCACCATCGGAGAGGGCGAGGATGCTCGCACTTTGTCCAGCGGCGAGAGTTTTCAGCTCACCTTCGGCCAAGCCGAGATCCTGGATGCCAAAGAATTAGAAACTCGCCTGGTCGACCGACGTCGCCGGAGTCGCGTCAAGGCACCAGAGGCCAAGCGGTTCTCCCGTCCAGCCAAGCGAAACACGGTGCTCTTGCCTTCCTCTGAAATCAAGGTAGGCAACAAGGCAGTGACTTTGGCCGATGATCTGGGCGGGGTCTTGGAGTTGTCCAGGCGCAGCAAGGTTGTTTATCTGGGTGCCCGGCAGTCCCCGAAGGGTCGCGAAGGCAAGATTCGTATCCAGGCAGGTCGGGCCCGCATCCAACTGGTGCGTGGGCAGTTGAAGGCCAGCTCGCAGGAGGTCAGCACCCCCCATGCCGAAGTTCGGGCTCGGATCAGGGGTTTGACCGCCGACACCCAGGTGAGCACGAGCCGCAAGGGCACCACCATTCAGGTGCATGCGGGTGCGGCGGATGTGCAAGTTGGAGACGAGCGTTTTGAATTGTCGGCCGGGCAGATGATGGCGGTGGGCAAGCGGGGCAAGACGACCGGCCCCAGGTCCATGGGCAAGGCCATGGTGTGGGCCAGAGAGGGACTTCGCACCAGAATCTTTTATGATCGACGTATGTCCCGGGTGGGTTTTTCCTTCAAGCAGGTCCCGGAGGGGCAGGATGCGCGCCTGGAGATCGCCACCAATCGGGGTTTTGAAAAGCCCCTGATCAGTGAACCGGTTAAGGGCAAGAGATTTGTCTATGCTCGCATCAAGCCGCGTAAGTATTTTTGGCGCATGGTCAGGGATGGGAAGGCTGGACGGGCGGGTTTGCTTGAGCTGGGCAAAGATCCTGCTCTGGGCATGAAGCGTTCGGGGGCTTTGACCAATGTCGTGCGGGATACGGGTGTCCAGACCAAGATCTATTTTCAGGGGTCGGTGCCCGCCTTGACTTTCCGCTGGGAAAAGGTCGAAAATGCAGCAAAGTATTTGGTTCGTTTTTTCGGTGAGGACGATCTGGAGAAAGCCCTGGTCTCCGAGGAAGTCTCAGGGAACCGTTTCAAACTGAAGGCGGGCAAACTGGGCGAGGGTACCTATTACTGGTACCAGACGGCCAAGGATGCGTCCGGCAAGGAGCTGCATTCCTCACAGATGAACAAGTTGTTGTTGTCTTTTCAGAACGCCGCTCCCTTGCTGCGCATCGACAAGGCCGGCGCCGGTCGGGTCCGTGGCATGGCCGCGCTGGGGTCCACACTGCACGTGAACGGCAAGCTTGTCCCCCTTGGAAAGGACGGCCGTTTTGACGCCACGGTGAAGTTGGTTAAGGGCAAGCCGGCTATTTTCCGATTGCGCAAGCGTGGCGGTGGAGACATCTATTTCATCCGCCGTGCGAAGTAGTCGGTTTTCTATTTCAAGACTCTAAACTGCAGCGGGATTGAGATGGATATCTGCTTGTCCACATGTCGTGGGAAGCGGATTTTCTTGATGCGTTTCTTCATGCAGCGACCAAAGGCCGTGGTTTCGATAGAGGCGGGCAGCAGTTGGACCTTGCCCACCCTGCCCGTGCGAAGTATCGAGAAACGCAGCTTCAATTTCACGTCTGAGCGGCCGTCTTTAATTAGATTCTGATCGGCGCAAGCTTGTAACTTGGCGCCATGGCGGCGCAGCGTTTTTTCGATTCGTCTCTGCGTCAGCTTGATGGGCCTGGGCCGGCGGGGATCCGCCTTGGCCGCGATATGGGTGTCTGCCTGAGCCTGGCTGTTGCCGTCGGTGCTGCTGCCAGCGTCGATCGTGGATGTGCCGGCATCGATTGCGGCAGGCGAACCCGCGTCGACCGCTGGGGGCGGGTCGGCGTCTGGCGGCAGCGTTTGATCTTGGTTCAGAAACCACCAGAGGCCCCCAGCGCCACCGCCCAAGAGGAGGACGACAGCCAGTCCGATCATCAAATGGCGGAGCCCCTTTCTTATGGTTGGGTTGGCGTCGATGGAGGAATAGGAGCGGGTCCTGTTGTCGCTCCCCTCCGCTGGGCTGTGGTTGAAATGTACCGAGCCAGGGGTCGTTCCGTCGGAGGCTTCAGGATCCGTGCCGGGGTCGACCGGCCCCCCACCCAGGCAATCTGCCTCAATGTCTATGGACGAAGCCATTTCGTCCAGGACCAATGGGTGGGCCGCCTGGAGCAAGTCATTCTTAAGGTCTCGGGCCGAGGCGTAGCGCGTTTCCGGGTTCTTGTCCAAGGCCTTGGCCAGCACCTTGTCGATGGCCTTGGGGATCTCTGGCCTGATGTGGTGCAGGGGGGTGGGGGTTAGGGCAATCACCCGCTGCATGGTGACCGCATCGGTTGGACCCTTGAACAAGCGCTTGCCGGCCAGGGTTTCCCAAAGCACCACGCCTGCCGCCCAGACGTCCGCCCGTTGATCCACCAGGCCTTCGAACTGTTCGGGGGACATGTAGGCGAACTTGCCCTTGACCGTTCCTGTGCGGGTGTG
>JAUVAM010000392.1 GCA_030591745.1 Deltaproteobacteria bacterium | reverse complement strand
GGGATATGATGATTTTGCCGTGCACTCGAGCCGAGAGCATAATGACGACAAAGTTTAGAGCTTGGGGGGCCAACTATAGGGGTTGGGTCAGGCAAAGGCTTTGGTAAAAGAGTGGTTGGAAACACCTAACGCGGGAGGCAGGCATCGCTCGCGAGTGGAAAAGATCGCCGATGTGGAGCGGCGGTTTTTGAAGGACAAGGAATAGACATGCGTTTGGGTCGTGTCATTGGGCAGGTGGTCTGTAGCGTCAAGGATCCGGAGTTGGAAGGCCGGCGCCTTTTTGTGATGCAAGGACTGGATGCGCATTTGAAGTCCGCGGGCAAGCCATATGTCGCGGTGGACGGCATGGGCTGCGCCGGGCCGGGGGATGTGGTCTACCTGTGCTTCAAGCGGGATGCGGCCATCGCCCTGGGGGATAAGCCCCCCGTGGACGCTTGTATCTTAGGCTATGTGGATGAGGTAGTGAGTGAAGATGCGCCGGGTGGCCCCATGCGGTTGCGCGAGCGTTATCCGAAAGAAAAAAAGAAAGAGAAGTAGCGCATTGCTGTTATTACCACAACGAAGCAAACGGAGGATGTCGTGGAAAAAGAAGCCTTGGGAATGATCGAGACACGCGGGTTGGTGGGTTCCATCGAAGCGGCCGATGCCATGGTGAAGGCGGCCAAGGTAGAGCTCATTGGCAAGGAGTTCGTGGGCGGCGGTTACGTGACCGTGATGGTTCGCGGAGACGTGGGTGCGGTTAAGGCGGCGGTGGAAGCCGGTGCCGTGGCAGCCAAGAAGGTTGGTGACTTGGTGAGCGTGCATGTGATTCCTCGACCGCATGGCGACGTGGAAGCCATTTTGCCTAGCGTTGAGAAGTAGCGATTTTGCTCGCGGCTTCTTCGCCTTTTGCGGAGAAGCCGCGGATTTTTTCGCCAGGCTGTTTTTACCACCATGGCCCAATTAGGCCTTGGGTGAAGATCAGATCGGGAGGATCCGTATGGACTCCGACGATGTCGTGCGTCGCATCACTTCGGAAGTCATCAAGCGCCTGGGTGCAGGCAGCCCAGCCGCAACTTCACCGGCAGTCGTCCCCAAGCCGGCTTCCGGCGGGGCATCTGTCTGCCCGGAGGGCCATAAGGCCCTGGTGCTCTTGACGGGTGGAGACACGAAACTGGACCAGGTTTTGTTGCAGCTTGAGCGCATCGCCGAGCGTTCGGCGGCTATTACCGTGGTGCTTTCACCAAGCGCCCAGCAGGTGGTCGGTGTGCCGGCGGTACGTCGTGCGGCGCCGGCGGCTGAAGTGGTCACCGAAGGCGAGGTGGAGCGTTTGCTCGAAGGCGTGGGCGCCATCTACATGCCGAACATGTCTTTGAATGCAGCTTCCAAGATTGGGCGCCTGGTGCCCGACAGCCTGGTCTGCATCTTGGCCATCCAGGGATTGATGCGTGGTCTGCCCATGGTGGCGGCCTCGGACTCCCTGGTGCCGGCCTCCGTGGATGCGGGGCGTGTACCCGCGGGTGTGCGCGATCGCTTAGACAAGATCTTGACCAACTTGAAGTCCATGGACGTCAAGATTTGCGAGATCGAGCTTCTTTTGGGTCCGGGTCCGGTGGTGGACAGCGTCACGGGAGAAATCAAGGCCAACCCCGAGTGCAGCCTGGCCATCAATGGCGACTGTGCTGCCTGTGGGCTTTGCGTAGAGAAAAGTCCAAATACGGTGCAGGCCCTGGTGGATTCAGGGGCGGCTCGTATCTCAGCGGCGCCGGGCTCCGTGCCGGCTTCGGGCAACATGGCGTCTTTCATCGATCACACCATGCTCAAGGCCGACGCCACGGAAACAGAAATTCGCAAATTATGTGAAGAGGCCCGCGAACATGTCTTCGCTTCAGTCTGCGTCAATCCGGGTTGGGTAAGTCTGGCGGCCCAAATGCTCGCCGGCAGTCCGGTCAAGGTTTGTACGGTCATCGGTTTTCCTCTGGGTGCCACCACGCCCACGGCCAAGGCCATCGAGACCCGGGACGCCATCGCCAATGGCGCCACCGAGATCGACATGGTGATCAACGTGGGCGCATTGAAGAGCGGCGACGACGAGTTGGTGCGGCGTGACATCGAAGGCGTGGTGCAGGCGGCCAAGGGTCAGGCCATCGTCAAGGTGATCCTGGAGACCGCACTTTTGAGCCGGGAAGAGAAAGTGAAAGCCAGCCTCTTGACCAAAATGGCCGGAGCCGACTTCGTCAAGACTTCGACCGGCTTTTCCACCGGCGGCGCCACGGTCGAGGATATCGCCCTGATGCGTCAGACCGTGGGCCCGGACATGGGCGTCAAGGCCTCCGGTGGCATCCGGGACCGGGCCACGGCCGATGCCATGGTGGCGGCAGGTGCCACCCGAATCGGCGCTTCGGCTTCGGTGGCCATCGCCACCGGTGCCAAGGCCACCGGCGGTGGCTACTGACCCATGCGCGAATGGCAGGCCCGCCAGGATGTTTGCGAATATGGCCGTCGTCTTTGGCAGCTGAAGTGCGTGGCCGCCAACGACGGCAACCTGTCCGTGCGCCTGGATGATGACAAGATACTCGCGACCCCCACCGGCGTGAGCAAGGGCTTCATGGAGCCCGGCATGCTTATCCTCACGGATTTGGATGGACGGGTTGTCGAAGGCGAGGGCAGACCCTCCAGTGAGTTGAAGATGCATTTGGAGGTTTACAAGCTGCGGCCGGATGTGCGAGCCGTCGTGCATGCCCACCCGCCTGTGGCCACGGCTTTTTCCGTGGCTGGCATGGAATTGGACAAATGCCTCTTGCCCGAGAGCGTGTTGGTTTTGGGCGCCATCCCCATCGCGCCTTACGCCACGCCCTCCACCGACGAGATCCCGAATGGACTGAGGCCCTTCATCCCGAATTGTGATGCGGTGCTCTTGGCCAATCACGGGGCGGTTTGTTGGGCCGATAGCCTGCAGGGGGCATACTACCGAATGGAAACCCTGGAGCACACGGCCACCATCACCCACCACGCCATGCTCTTGGGGCGCGTCAATCCCTTGAGCGAAGAGGACGTGGCCAAGTTGCGCCAGGTTCGGGAGAAAATGGGCATCACCGGTCGAGTGCTGCCTTGCGAGGCCGCGGGAACCTGCGCCGTAGCCCCGGCGGTTTTGGATGCCGAGACCGAGGCCCTGGTGGATTCGGTCACCCAGGCGGTCTTGGCTGCCTTAAAGGAGTGACGGCATGATCGCACCGGAATTTTCCTTGTCGGTACCCAACCACAATGGTCAACCCAATGAGCCGGAGGACTTGTTTTTTGGCGAGGTGGATCAAATAGGCAAGGTCCAAAGCGGCAACACGAATTTCAACCGGCTTCGAGGGCATAAGAAATGGTCCAAGGGCCGTATCGGGTTGACCCTTTTGGGCTTTTTCTTGGGGCCTTTTGTTACCGGATTGATTGGTGCCGGCATTGCGGGGGCCATGAATTTGAACTTTGATACCGTCATGCCCATCGCGGTCGGCCTGGGTGCGCTGGGGGGCGCGATTCTCTTTGCCTATTGGGGGCGGCCCTGGGAAATCTGTACGCTTATCGGCGAAAAGGGCCTGGCGCGGGTTAAGCGGCGTGATGAGAAGACCAAGACCGACGTCTTCGTTTTTGCGGATGCGGTGGAGATGCGTCAGCGCCAGATAAAACAATACGTCAACGGGGTCTACACGGGCACCACCTTCGGCTATGACTGGCTGGATAAGGATCAGCAGTACCCATTCCGTATCGGCGGCGTCTATCGGGAAGACACCAAAAAGCCCATACCCAAGGCCAACGAGGTGCACTTCGGCACAGCCGCGGAGTACGCCTGGCTGAACCATCGACTGCCCGTCGTCCTCGACGAGGTGGAGCGCGGCGGCACGGTGCGTTTCAACGTGGGGAAAAAGAAGTGGATCGACATCGGCCGAGGCTGGGTGGAGTTCGGCTTAAAGAAAACGCCCCTGCGCATGGAGGCCGCCGACGTCAAAGAAGCCCGCCTCCACCAGGGCACCTTGTCCATCAAGCCCAACGAAGGCGGCTGGGGCAGCACCCTAAAAGTACCCGTTGCCAACATCGGCGACATGAAGATTTTTTTGTCACTCCTGGAAAAAACCCTAGGAATCAAGTTTTAAGACTGGGGTCAGACACCGGCACTTGACACATAGGTCTATGTGTCAAGTGCCGGTGTCTGACCCCTTGATTTTGATTCTGGCCTCTATTGGATTGTGATCGGAATGGGCGAAGCCGAGGTCGTGGCATTTGAGTTCGATGAGTTCGATGTCCGGGGACAAGAGAAGGGTGTCTACGGTTGTGATGAAGTTTTCTCCGGCGCGGTAGGGCTTGTTGTTGGCCCTTAGGCTGGGGACTTTTGCGTCGTAGGCCCAGTGCCAGCCATGGGGCGTCCAGCCTGTCGGCACTTGTTGGAACCATGTCGGTCGTTGAGCCTTGTGGGCGAAGTGGTCCAGGGCAAAGTTAGGCGGGGCGTGATTCCAGTCGCCCAACAAAATCACGTGATGTCCCTCGGCATGCAGGCGCAGCATCCTTTTTTTCAAAAAGCCCATCTGTTGGACTCGAAGCTCGCCGTCTTTGTCGAAGGCGCTCAGGTGCAGATGCAAGATGACCCAATCCTTGCCGTCGGGGGCGGGCAGGCGCAATTCGTGCACGCAGCGCTTCAGGTGAAAAACCCGCGTCGGCCAGGGGTAGTCGCCTGGCAGCTGCAAGCGCAGGG
>JAUVAM010000410.1 GCA_030591745.1 Deltaproteobacteria bacterium | reverse complement strand
AGTATTTTGGGTCGTCCTTCTTCCAGGTAGCGCTCGATGGCATCGGCGGCCTGGTCGCCCATGGGCACCAGGCGTTCCTTGCGGCGCTTGCCGAAGGCCTTCACCGTGCCCAGGCGGCGATCCAGGGATTCCACGCCCAGGCCGACCAATTCCGAGACCCTGAGACCCGTGGCGTAAAGCAGTTCCAACATGGCCTTGTCGCGAAGGCCGCGTGGCGTTTTGTCGGTCGGCTGGGCCAGCAAGATGTCCACTTCTTTTACGCTCAACAACTCGGGCAATCGCCTGCCTTGCTTGGGAAGCTTTATTTCAGCGCTTGGATCGTGCTTGATATGCCCTTCTTCCACTAAAAAGCGCATGCAAGTACGCAGGGCGCTCATGAGCCTTGCCTGCGAGCGAACAGACAGACCGCCCTTGTGCAACTGGGTTAGAAACTCCACCAAATGAAGCTCCGTCAGGTCCCCGAATCCCTTCAGGCCCTTTCCGGCCGCGAATTCCACCAATTTGCCCAAATCCCTGCGATAGGCTTCCAGGGTGTTCCCGCTCAGGTTGCGTTCCACGGCAATGTGGTCCATGTAGCCGTCCACCTGCCAGTCAAAATCCAACAAAGCCGTCATGGACTCTCCTCTCCCCCAAGGGTCCATGATGCCCGCCAGCATTCTTATGTCAACTTTTCGGATGCTATTTTGAATTGGGATCCAGCATGCGATCTCGCTCGGCCACGAAATTGACGATGCCTCGATAGATGCCCTGGGCGATTTGCTGCCGGTACTTGGCGGTGCGAAGCCGCTTTTCTTCTTCCGGGTTCGAAATGAAACTGGTCTCGACCAAAACGCTGGGCATTCGGGCCCCTATCAACACATAGAAAAGAGCAGGCTTAATTCGGAGATCCTTGATTCGCTTGTGGTGACGCCTCAGCTTGCCCACGGTTGCTTTTTGAATGGCGCGGCCCAAGGAGATGCTATCGTCCACATGACTCTTCAAGGCCAAATCGGCCAAAATGTACCGCAAATCCGAGATGGTCTTTTCAGTGGTGGCGTTTTCCCTGGCCGCCAACTTGATGCTGTATCGATCATTGGTCAGGTCGAGGTAAAAAGTTTCCACGCCGCGGAAGCGCCGATTGCGATTGGCATTGCAATGGACCGAGATAAAGAGGTCGGACTTCTTGGCGTTGGCGATGGCCGTGCGCTTTTCCAAAGCGACGTACTTGTCACGATCTCTCGTCAGGATGACTTCTTTCAGAGCCAGCTTTTTGTCCTCTTTGAGTAATTTGGCCAGACGCTTGGCGATATCCAAAGTGAGGGTTTTTTCGAAAGTGCCTTTGGGTCCGATGGCACCGGGATCGCGCCCGCCATGGCCTGCGTCGATGGTGATGCGTCGAATTTTCAAGCCGGCCAACATACTCAAGGAGGCCCCTGGCCTGCTGGCTTTCTTGCTGGGGATGCGCGGCTTGGTTTTGGGTTTTATCTTGGGCCTAATTTTAGGTTTAATCTTGGGTTTGGGCTTGGCTGTCTTAGCGCCTATGATGCTTGCCACCTTGTCGGCCGACGCGCTCACGTCCACGATGATACGAGCCGGGCTATCCATGGGCACGACTTTCAGATCGCCCAATGCTTTCAGGTCCAACACCACTCGCACCACATCCTGCTTGAATGGCCCGAACCGAATGCGCTTGAGCACCCCGCTTCCCACGGCGATGGATTTCTTGAGATGCGGGTCTAAATGGGCACCTTTCAAATCGATGTAAATTCTGGGATTGGGGCGTTTTCTGGTGGCAGGCAGTCGCCCAAACTTGTAAGGCACCTGGGAACCCGTATAGAGCGTCACTCGGGCATAGTCGGCACCTGAATCATGATGGATGCGATTGAGGATTGCCGGCCCGTCATGCTCGGCGGTCTTGACCGAAAGAACCTCGGTCTTGCTTTCCTCGGGTTCTTGTTCCTCTCCGCTGCTTGCGTCCTCTTGTTTGGGTTTTCCCCATCCGGCAAAGGAGGCATCTGCTTTGACGCCCTGCCGCTCTGATGGCGGCCCGCCAAGGTCTTCCAACATGCGCTTGGCCCGAGGCCTGCAATCCCCTTTGGGGAAACGCTCGACCAGGCGAGCCAAAGCCGCCGCGGCCGCCACTTTGTTCTTGCGATACTCCAGGTACTGAAGCGCAATATAAAGCTGACCGTCGTCGGCGAGACCGTTGGCCGGAAATTCGTCAACCAATTGTTCGAAATGCTCGACTGCCCTGTCCAAATCCGCTTCCACCCGCGAAATGCCGTAGAGATCATAGTAGAGTCGTCCGGCGGTGAAGAGCGCATCGGCGGCACGGGCCGATTTCTTGTGTTTTTCGGCTACCCGCTCGAAGCCGGCCGCCGTTTTCTGCCAATGGTGTCTGAGCTTCTGCTTTTTCTTGTCGGCCTTGAAAAGGTAGTAGGCCTTCCTTGCCTGCTGGTAGGCTTTCTCCGCCGCATGATTGCCTCCAGCCTGGACAGGCCCGGAGAAGGCACCCAGGCCCATGGAGAACAAGCAGAACCAGAAGACAGCCATCGAAATAGAATTTGGCCGCCTCACTTGTCATCCTCCTTTTTCCATCGATGCAAAATGTTCAATGCCTCCAGCGGGCTTAAAATATCCAAGTCGAGATCCTTGAGTTCGTCTGCAAAAGGCGCTTTGGGCGCAGGGCCTGCAAACAGTTGGAGTTGCCCAGGAAGCGACACGGCCTGGGTGCCTTTGCTCCGGGACAGTCGGGGTTTACCGATTTCGTCGTATTCCTCACCTTCCAGATTGCGCAAGATTTCCAAGGCCCGCTGGATCAGGTCCTCCGGCAAACCGGCCAGCTTGCCGACTTGAATGCCGTAAGAGCGATTGGACACCCCTTTTATCAACCTGCGCAAGAAGATGATGCGATCATTCCACTCTTTGACGCTGATGGTGTAATTGACCACCCGCTCCTGGGTCAGGGCGAGGTCGGCCAACTGGTGGTAGTGCGTGGCAAAAAGGCAGCGAGCGCCGATGCGATTGTGGATGTGCTCGGCCACCGCCCAGGCGATGCTGAGGCCATCAAAGGTGGAGGTGCCGCGTCCGATCTCATCCAAAATCAGCAGGGAGCGTCGGCTGGCGTGATGCAGAATATGCGCCGTTTCGATCATCTCCACCATGAAGGTACTTTGACCGCGGGCCAGGTTGTCCGATGCGCCGATGCGGGTGAATATGCGATCCACCAGTCCGATGCGGGCCTCCGCCGCGGGCACGAAAGATCCCATCTGGGCCATGATGACGATCAGGGCGGCCTGTCGAATGGCGGTGGACTTTCCTGCCATGTTGGGGCCGGTGATGATCAACAACTGTTCCTCGCTGCAGTCGACCGAGAGATCGTTGGGCACGAATCGCTCGTCCCGCATCAGCAACTCAACCACGGGATGACGGCCATCGCTGATCTGCAGCAAATCGCCATCATCAACCCGGGGCCTGCAATAGCCGGCCTCCGCGGCCAACTCCGCCAAGCCGGCCACCACATCGGCACAGGCCACCTGCCCCGCCGCTCGCAGAATGCGCCCGGCATGTGAACGCAGCGCTTGCGCCAAATTCTCGACCAGTTCTTGCTCCAGCTTTAATCGATCATCCTGGGCGCTGAGGATTTGCTCCTCCAGCCCTTTCAGTTCGTCCGTCTCGAATCGCTCGGCGTTGGCCGTGGTCTGTTTGCGCCTGTAGTCGTCGGCGATTTTGTCCAGGTTGGGCTTGGTGACCTCGATGAAATAACCGAAGACCCGGTTATATCTTACCTTCAGAGAGGCGATCCCCGTGCGCTTTCGCTCTCGGGTCTCTAATTGCGCAAGCAGATCCTTGCCCGAGGTGGCCAGATTGACGAGCTCGTCCAAACGCGAATTAAAGCCCGACCTGATGACACCGCCATGCAACAAATCCACGGGCAGTTCCTCCACCAGGGCCTCGTCCAAGATCTGAAACACGTCTTCCAAAGGGTCCAGCTCGCCTAAGAGGCGCTCCAGGGCGCCCGGCTTCTTTAGCGCGGACGCGGCCGAGCCCCGCCGCACCAACTCGAACAAGCGAGGCAAAAAGCCCAAGCCGTCCCGGATGGCCCCCAGATCTCGAGGCCCGGCGGAACCGACGCTGACCTTGGCCAGAATTCTCTCCAAGTCCCGAATGCCATGCAGGCAATCCCTCAGGTCGGCTCGACCCACGGCGTCTTGCACTTGTTGCTCCACCGCGTCGAGTCGCATATGAATCGACTCAATCGATCGAAGCGGATAAAGCATCCACTGAGCCAGCAATCGCGCGCCCATGGCCGTGCGACTGCGATCGATGATGCCCAAAAGACTGCCTCGACGTTTTCCCTCCATCAAGGTCTGAACCAATTCCAGATTGGCCCTGGAGTATTCATCGATGATCAAATGCTCACTGGGTTTGTAAGGCACCAAACGTCGCAGGTGGTCCAAGCTGCCGGGCAAAGAGGCGGCGGCATAGGCAAAAACCCGACGCGCCGCCAATAGCCCCAGGGGCTGATCTCCACAGCCTGAAGCGTTCCTGTCGGACTCGGAAAAATGCGCATCAAAGTCT
>JAUVAM010000379.1 GCA_030591745.1 Deltaproteobacteria bacterium | reverse complement strand
TGCGCCGCCCGCCGCCGACACCCACCAAAGATCACTTGGCCGCGCTTATTTGTGGTCGCCCGCTTTGGATAAGACGTAGACGATCTCGTCGCCAGAGGGACTGATGCGGGGATCAGCGACTTTGGATTGGGCCACCAGGGTGTCGATGTCCAGAACCTTGGTTTCGCCCTGGGCCGGCTGCGCCCAGGCGGCCACTAGGAAAATCAGTACACTGAATCGCAAGGGGATGGGTATCGAAGTCATCGGGTACCTTAGAACACAATTTGGTAACGGCTGTGTTTGCCTCGTTCGACTTGAATGCTCATGAACTTGGTTTGTTGGCTGGCGGGCTCGACGAGCGTGAGATCGTAGGAACCGGGTTTGAGTCGTAGTCTCTTGATGGGGGTCAGGCCTTTGGCCTTGCCGTTGACGAATACCTTCACGGCCGGATTGCATTCCAGGCTTATTTGGCTTTTGCCTCGTGAGGCCTTCTGGCTGCTGAGCACGGCGGTCGGCTTTAGTGATACAGCCTCGCCGTCGCCGATGAGGCCGGATTGGCTCAACCCCCACCAGGTGCCGCCCGCCACGCCCAAGCCCAATAGCAAGAACAGGAGCAGCCAGAGCGTGCGGCTCTTTCCTCCTTTGGGTTTTGACGGTTTGGCCTCTGGCTTGGGCGAGACAGGTGTCCGCCCTTGGCTTGGAGATTCAAGGGGCGCCAGATCCACAAGTTCGGTGGCGGGAGCCGGGATTTCTCGATCGGTGGATTCCTCTTCCAGGGCAATTTCTTGGCTGCCGGAAGAAGAGATACTCTCGTCCAGATCTGAAAACAGGCTCAAGTGCAGTGCATCGTGGCGTTTGAGTGAGTCGAGCACCCGTTGTTTGTCGAGCAGTCTTCTTCGCAAGAGCTTGGAGACCACGCCCTTGAGGCCATCGTCAGGCATGGGATGGCTGCGCAGGAAGCCGGCCAGGGCGGTGTCCAAATCGCCGGCGTCGGTGAATCGGTCTTCGACTTTTCTGGCCAAGCAGCAGCTGATTGCGTCGGCCAGGGTCTTGGGGACATCAGGCCTGAGGGCACCAAGATGGGGGGCATCCCGTTCCATGATGAGCTGCATGGAATCGTAGTCGCTTTCCGCTTTGAACAGTCGTTGTTCGGCCAAGGCCTCCCAGAGCACGACGCCTAAGGCGAAGATGTCGGAACGGCCATCGAGGTCCTGCTGGCGGACTTGTTCCGGGGACATGTACGTGAGCTTGCCTTTGAGCAAACCCGTGCGCGTCACCACGTCCCGATCCGCGCTCAAGGCGATGCCGAAATCCAGGATTTTCACCTGACCATCGCTGCATAAGAAGATGTTCTGCGGGCTGATGTCCCGATGAACCAACTGCAGGGGGCGTCCCTGGCGGTCTCTAGCCTGGTGGACATAGGCCAAGCCGGACGCCGCCTGGCGGCCGATCTCGGCCACGACTGAGGGTGCCAAGGGTCGCCGGTTGCGTTTGACCATGCGGGCCAAAACGCCCAGGTCCTCGCCCACGAGGTACTCCATGGCGATGAAGGGGCATCCCTTTTCGCTCCCAAAGCCCTCCACCCGGACCACGTTGGGATGAGTCAGGCTGCTCATGATCCTGCCCTCGGCCAAAAACATCCGCACGACTTCTTGTTCGCCTTTCAGGTGCTCTCGAAGCACTTTGATGACCAGGTAGTTTTTTTGATTTTCACCAAGGGCCAGATAGACATCGGCCATGCCGCCCGAGTCCAAATGGGCTGCAATCTCGTAGGGGCCGATTTTTTTGCGGGGTACGAATTCCACAGAGTCCTCTTTATTAGAAGATGAATTGACTAGAAGATGAACTGTTTTGAGGCGACGGCACCGGTTTCGATGTCCACCTTGAAGGTTTCTGTGATGTTCGATTTCTTGTTGCGCAGCAGGACTTTGTACTTGCCCGGCTTGATGGGCATATCCGTGATGGGGGACTGACCGAGAAAAACGCCGTTGACGAAGACGTCGCATTCCGGCGAGGTGGTGATCCGCAAATATCCGGCGTTTTTCTGATCGGGGCTGGTGAAGTGATCCGGGGGTAGTTCTTCGCCGGCTCCAGGCTCGGTGTCTGCCGCGGGCTCGGTGTCCGCCGCGGGTTCGGTGTCCGCTGACGGTTCGGTGTCCGCTGACGGTTCGGTGTCTGCTGACGGTTCGGTGTCTGCTGACGGTTCCGTGTCTGCTGACGGTTCCGTGTCCGTTGACGGTTCCGTGTCTGCTGACGGTTCCGTGTCTGCTGACGGTTCCGTGTCTGCTGTCGGTTCCGTTTCTGCTGTCGGTTCGGTATCTGCTGTCGGTTCCGTGTCCGCCGCTGGTTCGGTGTCTGCTGCAGGTTCGGTGTCTGCTGCAGGTTCGGTGTCTGCTGCAGGTGGAGTTTGGTCACCTGTTGCCGTGGCGGGATGCTCCACTGGATCATCCGAGAGCATGGACCAGGCTGCCAGGCCCCCGCCGGCAATCAACAGGAGCAGCAGTCCGGCCATCATGGGGACCCGCTGTTTGGGCCTTGCCGATGGCTGTTTTTTCTCGTTCGCGTCGGCGGAAAAAATTTCGGGATTCTTAAGGTCCGGCGGTCCGAAGGGCTCGTCGGCCTTTCTGCCTTGGGCTGGTATGATATGTGGGGCGTTGGGGGCAGGCACGATCTTGGCCTGGTGTCTGCCCGAGCCGGTCCCTTCATCAGATTCCACGTCCCCGAACAGAAACTCTTTCATGTCTTCGTGGTGCCAGACTGAGTCGACGATGGCTTGCTTCCGGGCTTGTCGTTGGGCCAGAAGTTCGCTAGTCACGGCGGCGACTTCCTTCGGATGGCTGTTCGTGCTGATCAGATAGTCGGACAGGGCAGAGCGCATGTCCGTAGCGCTTTGAAAGCGATCTTGAGGATCCCGTTCAAGGCAAGTCATCACGACGGACTCTAAGGCCTCGGGGATTTCGACGAAGTCGCTGGGCTTGGCGATGGGCTCGTCGCAAATTAGTTTCATGGTTTGAAATTCGCTGTCCGCGGCGAAGAGCTTTCGGAAGGTCAGCAATTCCCAGAGCACGATACCCAGAGAGAAGATGTCCGAGCGTCGATCCATATCCCGAATCTTTATTTGCTCAGGCGACATATAGCGGAGCTTGCCTTTCAGCATGCCCGTGCGGGTTACGGCCGAGCGCTGTCGGCAGAGGGCGATGCCAAAATCCAGGATCTTGACCCGACCCTCATAGGTCACAAAAATATTCTGCGGGCTGATGTCTCGATGAACCAGGCCCAGGCTTTGCCCATCATCACCCACCGCGTCATGCACGTAGGCGAGTCCGTTGGCTGTTTGCAGGCCGAGGCGGGCCACCACGGTAGGGGAGATACATCCGTGTATGCGCTTGGCGGCTCGACTCAAAATGCCCAGGTGATCGCCTTGCAGATACTCCATGGTCAAAAAGGGCAGTCCCTCAATTTGTCCGTGCTCGAAAACATGAACCACGTTCGGGTGGTTGAGGTGCGTCATGATTTGGGTTTCATCGTGAAACATGTCGAGCAGCTCGGGCTCTGAGCGCAGATGCTCTCGCATGACCTTGACCACGGCCAAAGTTTGGCTGGCTGGGTGGACCGCCAAAAAGACGTCCGCCATGCCGCCGGAGTCTAAGTGGGCGACAATGTCAAAGCTGCCGATGGATTTTCGGAGCACGAAGTCCACGTTTTAATCCCTTCTCGCCATGATGAGGAGTTAACTTAGGCAAAGTGTCGGGAAAAATCCAGCAAAGGTTGCAAGCCCGCGCGATTTCATGAGAAATTGACAATTGTTTCCCTTGACATCCCGAGGCCCTGAAGCTAGATAAGGCCGTAATTGCAGACATTGATGACAAGAATTATTACATAGGAGTGCTAAATGGCGCATCGATCCTACATGTTGACAGGGCTGGAAGAAGGGACCGACCGGGAAGGCTTGATCCAGGTGCTACGTGACCTGGAAGCCTTGGATGAGGTGTGTTTCGTCGAGGCGGTGGTGGGTCCCTATGATTTGTTGGTCATGGCGGAGTCCGTAACGCCCCCGGAGGATCTGGCGGCCCAATTGCGCCGAGTGGACAAGATCCGCGAAGTGGTGGCCTTGAAGGTCAGCCCGGTGGGTCTGCGTGAGCGGATGTGGAAGAATCTTCAGCAATTGTCGGGAAATACCACGGTATAAGTTCATCGGCGACCCTGTTTTTTTTGGGCGCCATCTGCGCGGAGTGAACACATGTCGAACGCTTGCCTAGAGAAAGAGCCAGAAACTTTTGATCTCTCGGTGGTCGATCAGGTTATCGCCGAGCATGCCTCCGGGGCGGGTTCCTTGATTCCGGTGCTGCAAAAAGCGCAAGAGGCTGTTGGGTATTTGCCCAAGCCGGTGATGGACAGGATAGCCCGCGGTCTGGCTTTGTCCCCGGCACATGTTTATGGTGTGGCCACTTTTTATGCTCAGTTTCGACTCAAGCCCGTGGGCAAATACATCGTGCGGGTTTGCCACGGCACGGCTTGTCACGTGGGCGGAGCGGATAAGATTTCCGAGGCCTTTGGTCACGAGCTTTGCATCGAAGACGGCGAGACCACCGAGGACCGACTGTTTACCTTGGAATCGGTGGCCTGCTTGGGTTGCTGTAGTTTGGCCGTGGTGGCCATGATCGAAAACGAGACATTTGGGCGCCTGGACGGTGTCAAGGTGCGCAAGGTCCTCAAGGACTATCGGAAGCGGGAAGGCTCAGCCAAAGCCGATTGAGGGAGACAGCCATGGAGAAAGCAAATCAGATCAAGATCATGGTTGGGCTGGGGGCCTGCGGGATAGCCGCCGGAGCCCAGAAGACCCTGTCCAGCCTGGAAGAGGGCATCGCCGCCCGCAAG
>JAUVAM010000516.1 GCA_030591745.1 Deltaproteobacteria bacterium | reverse complement strand
TGAGTTCCTTGATGGTGTAAACCACGCCCTTTTGTGCCTCGGGGGCTTCGACCTTAACTTCCCACCCCCCAAACCCTGCCATGACTGTAGGTGCATCGCAGTTGTTTGCCCAACCCATGTTCACGAACTGTCCTTCCAGGTTGGGATCATTGATGAGAACCCCAGAGTTAGTCAGAATATCCGGCCGACCATCTCCATTGATGTCCCGCAGCATGGATTCAGTGAACTCGTAGTGGTTCTCGGGAAAGACACCAAAGATCGCGGTCTTCACCGAGCTCCGTCAGGCGCTCGATGGCGAGTCCCAGGGTGTCGCCGCATCGAAGCCGTTGCCGTTGTTGATGGCCACCTTGAGACCGACTTCGTTGCAGATCCAGTCAGCCCGGCCGTCGCCGTTGATGTCCTGCAAGTCCTGTCGCAGGTCGGTGTAGTTGGGGTAGTCTGGATCCCCATCGGACTGCATGGTGCGTACGTTGCCATCTGTCATGCTGGTGCCGTTGTTCGGCACGGCCCATTCCATTGGGTTGCTCTGTGGGTAGGTCAAGACCCCATTTTCGTTGACCGAGCCGAGATAAATTAAATATTCGGTGCCTTTGCTGTTCGACAAGACGAGGTCCTTGATGCCGTCCCCGTTCATGTCGGCCATCGTCCGACGGGTGCGAATCCACCAGTGGTTGTTGTCCCATTCGTATTCAGAAAAAACAGGCGTACAGCCGGACTGATACGCGGCAGGGTCGATGACTACCGTGCCCCCGGAGCCACTCGGGACAGCAACCGACTCGTATTCGAACTCAACGTCGGGACTCTGGTCATCCTCGCCGGGTTGGCTGGGCGTGCCGTCGGCGCGGAAGGCCGTTTGATGGATGCTGGTGAGTACGCGATGGCCATCGATCTCGCTGAAGGATTGGGAAAAGTCGATGTCGCGGCGCTTCAGGTAATCCACCTGTCCCGGGGTGTATTCTTCCCGGGTGTATACAATGATGCGCTCAAGAATACGTTGATCGGCATTTGCGCATTGACCTGGTTTGCAGTTGATGATTTTTGGGTTGCCGTTGGTCATCCAGGCGAAATCCACTCGGACCGGTGCCTCGGACAAGCTGCTGTGCTCTGTGTATTCCATCTGGGTGGGTACTCGGGCGTTGCCCTGGTTGAGATACCAGGTGTGGGCCTTATTGCCCATGGTGTCTTCGTGCTCGTGCAGGTACCAAGCGAAGGTGCCCAGGTCGGCAATGTCTACCCGGGCGTTGTAGGTGCTTTCATCACCAAAGCGCAGTACGTGGCCATCGCGGCGCATGATGGTCCAGGTGTTGCCTGAAGTTGAGGTGTCCCTGCGGACGATTGAGAATTCGCTCTCGCGGAGGAAGCGATAACGAATCTCGTCGCCCACTTCTTCCACCGGCACCATGGGGTGGCTTGTCCCCAAGGCATCGTGGAATTCGAAGATGTCCTGGTCGTCGTAGGACGGCGTGCCGAAATTTGTGGAGCGGGCGATGTGCGGGATCGGCATGCTCCAGCCCTCGCCCAGGTGGCTTCTGCCGCCGCGGCTGGAATACATCAGGCTCAAGCTTGGCTGTACGCCGCGGCGTCCCGCCGGTAAGGGGATGGGCCAGGAATAGGAGTATGCCCCTTTGTTGCCGCTGACCGAACCTGAACCGCGCCCCGTGTCTTTCAGAAAATTTCGTCCGGTATCATAGGTGCCGTTGTATTTGTTCCAGAAATCGAGAGGTGCATCCTGCGCGATCGCAGGCACTGCAACTAGACCCAACGTAACACACACACACACACAGCAGAAATCAAGAAGCGTCTCAACATGACCGTCCCCTTCCCGGGATAGTGGCGTTTGGTGTTTTTTGTTCCCCTTGTGATTCCCAGCATAGAAAAGGAGTGCTGATTTTGTCAAGGGGGAAAAACTGGGGATTCGAGCTGTTTCTGAATGTGGGCTTGACCGGGAGTCCCTGTGGGCATAAGCTGCGGTTCGGATTGAGAAAGGATCCTCCATGGATGATCGTAGAGATGATGCGGACCGACGAGATCGAGATACGGGTCCGGAGCGGCGGATGGGTGATCGCCGAGATAGCCATCGCTTGCCCATCGATGTCGAAGTCAAGATCGGCAACGAGGATTATTCCAAGCATCAGGGCAACGTCGGCATCGGCGGTGTGTTTTTTGTGAAGCCCTTGGATCTGCCCACGGGTGCTATCGTTCAATTGCGTTTTGTATTGCCGGACATGGAAAAGCAGATCGAGGCCAAGGCTGAAGTTGTGGAGATTACGTCTGTAGGGCTGCCGTCGGCCGTGGGTACGCGGGTTCGTTTTTCTGATTTGGACATCCGTTCCGAATTGCTTCTGGCTCGTTATTTAGACTCCCATCGGGGAGCGTGATTCCCATTATTTGCGCAAAGGTATGGCTGCGGGGGCTGTCTGCCTGTTTGCTGATCGCGGCTTGTTGCGGTCTGGCCAGGGCCCAGGCTAGTGCCGCTAAGCCCAGTGCATCCATGCTCCGCATGGCTCGCCAGGTTGAAGAACGGGTTAGCCGCTTGCGCGGTCTGAAGGTGCTCCGGCCGACTCGCTTTGCTTTGACCGACAAGGCCGCGGTTCGGGCTTACTTGAAGGAATTGGTGGCGGAGCAATATGGACCGGGTGAATTGGCCAAGGAAGGCTTGGCCATGCAGGCTTTGGGCCTTGTACCCGCCGGGCTGGATTATGAGGCCGCCATGTTGGGGCTCTATGAAGAGCAAGTGGGTGGCTACTACGATCCCAAGCGAGAGGTGTTCTATCTGGCGGACTGGCTTGCACCGTCATCGCAGGAAGGCATCATCGCCCATGAGCTGACCCATGTGCTGCAGGATCAGCACTTCAATCTCGATAATTTCATCAAGCGCCTGAAGGGTCGCTCTGACGCCATGTTGGCCCGGGCCGCCCTGGTGGAGGGCGGGGCCACGCTGGTGATGACCCTGGATCAGGTGCGATATACCGGTGTGGAGCCTGACCTGGCGGGTGTGGATCTGGAGGGCTCTTTCGGCAAGGTCATGATGAATCTGTCGGCCAGTCAATACCCGAAATTTGCTGCTTCTCCGGAGGCGTTGAAATCACTCCTCATGTTTCCTTATTTGTATGGCCAGCGTTTTGTGGCCAGGGGACGTGAATTGGGTGGTTGGGGTCGGATAGATAAGGTCTATGGGCAAGTTCCGGTCTCAAGCGAGCAGATTTTGCACCCCGAGAAGTACTTCGACAAGCTGGATGCGCCGACTCCCGTGGATATGAGCTGGCAGAAAAGCGCCATGGCTGAAGGGTCGGCCTGGGTTCAGGTTTATGCGGATGTGCTGGGTGAGTTCATGTGGCGCCTGGTGCTGGGTGGGCTTAACGATGGCGATGAAAGACGCCGGGCGGCGGCCGGCTGGGATGGAGATGGGCTGCGCGTTTGGCGGCGTGCCTCCGATGGCGCGTTGGCCTGGCTTGCCTTGACGGTTTGGGACTCGGAATCCGATGCGGTGGAGTTTGCCGGCGCCTTGGCGAAGACCGTCGCGGGTCGTTGGCCCGGCGCCAAGCGTCAGGCCATCGATGATCTGCCGCGCATGCGGTGGAAAACCACGGATGGCAGGCAGGTTTTGTTGCAGCGTTTTGGGGATCGGGTGTTGGTCATTGTGGGTCTGCCGTCGAGCGATTGCGATCGCCTGCTGGAGGTTTTTGGCTCAAGCAAAAAATAGGGCCCATGCGGTTCGAGCAGCGTGTTAGCATGCTTGGGGTGATAAGGAGGCTGTGCTCATGAATAGAAGCGTTTGGATTCTGTGCGGCCTTGTTCTTTTGGCGAGTTTTCCGCTGAAGGCAGCCGTT
>JAUVAM010000039.1 GCA_030591745.1 Deltaproteobacteria bacterium | reverse complement strand
GTTAGCATGGTGACCAAGGAGGCTTTCCCAAGGTGCCATTTGATGAACTTGATGTGCCCGAATTGGCCGAAATTCGCACGGCTGCATTGCGAATCGCGCCATTTGTTCATCGCACACCGGTCATGCGCAGCGAAGGTCTGAACCACCTGGCCGGCTGCGAGCTGTTTTTTAAGTGTGAAAATTTACAGAAAGTCGGTGCTTTCAAGGCCCGGGGTGCCCACAACGCGGTCTTCAGGCTGTCCGACACGCAGGCCGCTCGCGGGGTGGCCACCCATTCTTCGGGTAACCACGCGGCGGCCTTGGCGCTCGCGGCCAAAAATCGCGGTATTCCTGCTTTCATCGTCATGCCGGAGGCGGCGCCTGCGGTTAAGCGAGCGGCGGTCTCGGCTTATGGAGCCGAGATCACCGATTGCGTCTCCACGCTGGAGGCCCGAGAGCAGGGGCTTGCCGAGGTGGTTGAGAGAACCTCCGCTCACGTGGTGCATCCCTATGACGACCCCTGGGTCATCGCGGGGCAGGGCAGCGCGACTTTGGAATTTTTGGAGCAGGCTGAGGATTTGGACGATCTGATTGTGCCGGTGGGGGGCGGGGGACTGGCCTCCGGCACTTGCATCGCGGGTCATGGTCTCCAGGCCGGTTTGCGCATTTTTGGTGCCGAGCCCGTCGGCGCGGATGACGCCGCCCGATCCTTGGCGGCAGGGCGGCTTATCCCTTCGATATCCCCCAACACCATCGCCGATGGACTCTTGACTTCCTTGAGCCCCAGAACCTTTGGCGTGCTCCGCGAGCATCTGCACACCATCCTCTGTGTGGATGACGAGGCCATCGCCCATGCCATGCGCTTGATTTTCGAGCGCATGAAGATTGTGGTGGAACCCTCGGCGGCTGTGTCTCTGGCGGTCATTCTGGACAATCGAAAATTGTTCACAGGACGTCGCGTGGGGGTGATTTTGTCCGGCGGGAACGTGAGCCTGGATAACCTGCCCTGGTCTCAGGGCCGGGAGCGCTCTACCGCCCGCAAATAGGGTCGCAGCATGAGATGGCGCATGTTTTTGAGCATGCGCTGCCGGATCGGCGGCAAGTGCATGACCGCGCTCATTGCGGCATTTAAGAATCGCGATTTCCATTCCCGCTGGGAAAAATCATAGATGCCATGCTGTTGATAGTAGCGGTGGTCTTCCTGGAAGATGCCGCTGGTCAGGTAGACGAAATCTCGAAATAGCTTCATGCCGGCCACCCCGGGAAACAGTCTGGGCCGGCGTACCGGTTTGGATATCCCCTGGGTGAAACGCTTGGCGCTGTCTTCCAATAATCGGGTCAAGGCTTGCATTGAGTCGGCCTCTCCGTCGATCAGGTCGAAGAGTTGCATGCCGGCCACCGAGGCATGGCCCTCGAGTACGTCTCGCAGCGTGGCGAGTTGCCCCAGGGGCCCGTCGATAAGCCAGACCGCATGTCGGCCGGCCAATACGGGGCGGTGGCCGTGAAAGAACGAACGGTCCAAAAAGGTCTTCCATCGCGCCGACAGGAAACGGTCTTGCGTCGCCCCGGCAAAGATCAGGGCATCGGCCTCCAATAGAGTCTCCCAGGCTTGGGCTACCTCATCATGGAAGATGCACTCCCCGCTCCAGGCGCAACGCAGGCAGCCGATGCAGGCGCTGTCCATGCGGAGTTGATCCAATTCGACGATGGCCAACTCTTGGCCCAGTTGGGCGCAGAACACCTTCTGCATGGCGCGCAACTTGGTCGTGCCGTTGTCGGTGACCAGGACCACCTTGCCCTGCGTCCTGGGGGGGGATGGTGTGATTCGCCGAGGGCGGTATGCTTTGGGTCGATGGACAAGGGGGGCGTAGGCGCGTGGCACGGACAGGTCAGCATCCAAAGCCAGGTCGCCAAGTTCGTCGATGAATCCCAGGAGAGATTTTTGTACGCCGGGGTTCATCAGGTTGTCCATGCGCGCCGAGAAGCCGGTCAGGACCCGCATGCCCAGATCCTCACTGATGGCTCGCATGTAGGCGTGGGCCGTGTGATCGAAGAAGTGGATGGAAGTGGAGATCTTGCTACAGGCTTTGCCCTTCAATGCGGGGCCCGCCTCGTGCTTGAATAGCAGCTCGATGAAGCGCTTCAGATCTGCCGGTACCAGGAAGCAGTAAACCGGGAAGGACCACAGGACGATGTCGGCCTCGCCCATGGTTTGGATCGTGGCGTCGAGCGCCGTGGCATCGCGTTCAAAGTGGCGTATCTTCTGAGCCAGATGCATCTCTTCGAAATGCAGATCCTTTCGATGCTTGGCCAGGAAACGTACGTATTGCAGGGTGATGCTCAACTCGCCCTTCGGGCTGCCGTTGACCACGAAGATCTTCATAATCCTCCCATGATGTTCTGAACAGCCAGGATCTTGCCTGTGACGTTACATGACCTCGATGTTGTCCAGCAGCAGCAGCCATTGATCGGCTTTGCTTTTCCCGAGGCTGAAGCGGGCTGTGTCGTCCGTAGGCTCATCCAGGAAAAAGACGTTGATGAGTAAACCGTCACCTTTTTCCATGGGGTCTGCCGCCTTGGTCCAATCTACGCCAAGGAGGCTGGGCTCACTGACCAGATCGGGCGGGGTCAGATGGGTGAGCCAGGAGCCTTCGAAGTGGGCGTCATCAAAATCCTCATGCCAGTCTTCCACGTCGTCCCAAAGGGAATGCATCATCTGCCGCCACGCATCATCACTGATGTCTCCCTGCCGGCCGTTGATGCCGCCAAGTAGATCTCGGGCACCAGCCTGGTCGTTTTTGGAGAGACAGCGGAAGAAGTCATAAACCGCTTTGATGAAGTTTTGTTTGCTTGGCGTTTGGGTGAAGGGGTTCATCTTTGTCGCGTCGTTCAGCCGACTTCATCCAGAACGTCGTACAAGCCTGCTGGGTAGTAGAAGACGAAAACCAATTCGCCAATGGTGATTAAATCTTTGTTTCTCAGGGCAACCCGTTTTTGGGTTTGCAGCTCGATTTCATTAACCAAGGTTGGATTGGTGCTGCCCAGGTTTTCCACGGTGAAGTTTTCCTTGCCGGGCGTGCCGCGGAAAATGGCTTGATTGCCCGAGACCGTTTCGTGGTTGAAGACCAGATCGTTTTCTTCCAGTCGGCCAAGGGTTACCTGGTGTTCGATGCCAGGGCGGTCGGACTGCAGGGAAATCACCGGCGCCAGGCCTTCGACCTGGGGTGGATCCTGCCCGGGATCGGCGGCGGAGGGGCGGCGGATGCTCAAGCTGGTTTTGACTGTCTGAAAGCCGTCGAAGCCATCTTCCAAATCGGTATCGGTGGAAACCAGGACGGGGGTTCGAAAGCGCTGGCAAAATTTATCCCGGTCCATGGAGATGGCCGCGCTGTGGTAATCGGTCAATGTCGGTTCAATTCGTATCATGGGGTCATATTAGGTGGGACAGAGCCAACATGCTATGATTTTTTCGAATGACGAACCTGTATGGAGGTAGGGTATGCCCGATTCCAATGCGATGGTGGATTTCAGCGAGTACCCCAAGGAGTGTGCTCTTGAGGATGGCCGGAATGTCCAAATACGACCCTTGTACCCCGACGACCGGGACCGGCTTTTTTCCTTTTTCAGGCACTTACCCCGCAAAGATCGTCGCTATTTGCAGCATGATGTGACCCAGCGGGAGGTCATCACCAATTGGTGCTCCAGCATCGAATATGATCGGGTTTTGCCTTTGCTTGCCTTGTGGACCGATGAGGAGGGCCGGGAGCGCATCGTGGCTGACGGCACATTGCATATGAACCGTCATGGCTGGTCAACCCATGTGGCTGAGATTCGGCTGACCATCCATCAGATGTTTCGCAACATGGGCCTGGGCAAGATCATGCTGCGTGAACTATACGATCGGGCAATCTTGCGGGGCGTCGACAAAGTGCAGGCCTTGGCCCGCGAGGACAACGAAGGCGCGGTCCGTCTCTTGCGCCGTCTTGGTTTCCGCAAGGAGGCCTTATTCAAGGGTCATGCCGTGGACGGCGCCGGTCGCAAGCACGATGTCATCGTGTATTCCAGCGATTTGAATCGGCTCTGGAAGAAAATGGAAGACCTCAACATCGATCACGATTTTTTTGCTGTGCCATGAAGTGTTGATTGAGTTTGGGTTGATTGAGTTTGGGTTGGTTGGGTTTGGGCTGGTAGGGCTTGGATTCTGGTCTTCTTTGTTTGTCTGATTTGTCCCGGTACATGTCTTGGTCGGCGGCCTGCAGCAAGCTGGCCAGGTGAAGGTCTTCGTTCACCGGCAAGACGCGGATGCCACCGCTGACGCTGAGCTGCCAGGTGGTCGCGGAAACTGATGAGCCGGCCAAATGTCGGCGCAGATCTCTGAGCACGGCTTCGCCTGTCTCTTGGCCACCTGGATGGACCAACAGGGCCGTGAATTCATCGCCTCCCATTCGGGCAACAACAGCCTCGTTGGGCAAGACCGTGCGCAAGGCGGTGGCTGTCTCTTCCAGTGCCCGATCACCCATGCGATGACCATACATGTCGTTGATCATTTTCAAGTTGTCCAGATCGATGGCCAGGACGATGAGGGGCCAGCCTTTGCGTTTTGCGAGATTCAGCAAAGAGCTGTGGCGGATGCGCAAACCACGGCGGTTCAGGAGTCCCGTCAGGGGATCGGTGAGGCTGAGTTCGCTGAGTTGGCGTATCCGTTTTACCGCTGGGCTCACATCAACGCCCTGAAGCAATAGGCCTGCCTCGATGCGGCTGCTCATGAAGGCCAAGCAAAGGCGTGGGTGGGTACCCCGACAATATGCCCAGCGTGGCGTGTGTTGTGCCTTGGGCCAATCCGCAAGCCAAACACCGGCCGGGAGGCCGCAGGTGGGTTCCAGCAGTGAGGCGGCCGGCAGGCCGATGGCATCACGGCTGCCTCGACCGCCAAGACGGCGCCAGGCCAGGTTGGCGTGGCGCAAGAGTCCCCTGGAATCGAAAATAATGCTGGGCACTGGAAGCAAATCGAATTGGGTTTCTGCGCTCATGCACTTGGCTCGGGCTTCGTTGTGGGGCCGGGATAGAAGCACATCATCCGGTCCAGCAGAAAATAGGCTGCCGTGAGCAGATCGTCATTGTCGAATGGCGGTTCGAACAATACGGCCATCCCCATCTCCAGGATTTCTCGGAGATGCTCGGCGGAGGAGGGGCGCCCGAGCAGCACGAAGGGTGTGCGCCATCCCGCATTGCGTAAATCTCTCAGGATGTGGATGCCGGTGCAGCCGGGCAACTCCGCTTCGGTGACGATCAGATCGGGCAGCAGCAGCTCACGATCTTCGAGGAGCGCGTCTCCGAGCCAGGCGATGAGAGAGAGACCGTCCTGGAGTTCGTGTACTTTGCAGCCGTCCACGCGGAATTCCTTGGAGAGCGCTGCCCGCAGGCTTATGTCGGTGGCCGCCAGCAAGACCCGCGCGTTGTTCATCGTGGGGGGGCGGCGTTTTCGACGCTGATGCAAGCCGAAGGGGTCCATGGTTTGCAGTCGGCGATGGATGGGCTGTCCGCAGGCAGGGCGACGAAAACAGTCGATTTCCCCCAAGGGTACCTTCGGGCTTTTCGGGCCTCTGCTTGTTTTGATCATAGTGCGCTCCTGCAAGCATAGTGAGGTTGACTGTGGTCTCTTAGCGGATTTTGAAAATCGAGTTTGGAGATTTTGGGCAGGGGGCGGCTCAACCAGAGATGCAATACCTGGTCGCTTCGGGTCATGCGGTAGCCTTGACGCAAGTGTTGCGCCAGGGCTCGGGTGGCACCGTGACCGGTCATGGTGATGCGCACGGTGATGGCATTAACTTTTTGGCGGTGAAGTTGCGTCATCAAGCCCTGGTGAAGGTCATCGCCGATACCCGCGTCGGCGTGGGCGACCTGGAGGCCGCAAATGTGCTGAAGAGCCAGGCGAGCATCAGAGAACTGGGCGGTCTGGCGGTTGGTGCGGAAGCCGATCAGGCCCAAGGCCTTGCCATTCCCGTCCTCGGCGACGAAGACCCAGGACTCGGGATCATCAAGACTGTCAAAGAGGCGCCTGCGTTGGAGGGCTCGCAGTCCATTGCTTGAGAAGCCGGGATCGCAAGCGAATCCGCTGAGGTCTGAGCAGTCCAAGAGCCAATTGGGCTGCTCTTGGAGATGGTGGGTGTCTAGGGGCACCATGCGGATGTCGGAAGCGGGCATGGGTTCGATGCGGGCCACGGTTTGAATCTGGGTGCCGACGGTTCTAAACCCGACCTGGACCAGCCCCTGTAAAATAGCGTGGGCCTGGCTGGGGGTCGGTGCTGTGATGCAATCGACCGGCGCGACGATGCTGGTGACCGCGTGTTCCAGCAGAGCCTCAACACAACTCGGTGGCGCATATGCGTCGATGGCCATATTGCGTATTCGCCATACGTGAACCCCGAACAAGGCCGAGGCCCAAAGATCGGGTTCCATCTGCAACAGGCCCACGAGACGGTGCCCATCGTCGGCCACAAACAGGCCGCTGGAGGGCGAACTGAGCCCAAAGTAGCGGCATGCGGCCATGTCTTCCTGGGTGATCCCAAGGGCGGCTGCGTGCTCTCGGGTGTGCGGATCCAGCACAAGGAGCCTCAGTATTTCAGAAGTGAGCCCTGTGGGTGGCCATTGGATTGATCGAACTTTGCTGCGCGTCATATTTCCCCCCTTGTGGAAGACGCCTCGGTTTGAAACTGTCCGCCGATGATAAAGCAAGGGGCATGCCAGTCTTCCTCTGCTTCTTGTCAGACACTTAGGGTTGCGGGGTCTGGTTCTCTTTGAGCCATGGCTCATTTTGAGCGGGTCATTTTGAGCCGGGTTTTCGCGGAATGCCGTAGGATTTGATCTTTCGTTTGAGCGTGGAGAGGGAGATGCCCAAGCTGCGCGCGGACTGTGACAAGTTGTGTCGGTAGGCGGTCAACACTTTGGCGATGTGCTGCTTTTCAATTTCCTTGAGGGGCAAGAGATCCTCGACCGAATTCGAGAGTGAACCTGGCGGGTTGTCGGCAAAGGCGGGCAAGAGGAGTTGGGAGGGCTTGAATTGTTGGTCGGGTTGGATGATGGCGGCCCGTTCCAGGATGTTGCGCAATTCTCGCACGTTGCCTGGCCAGTGGTAGGCCTTGACCCGGGTCAGCTCATCTTGGCTCAATTTCACTTGTCGACCGCTGACCAAACCGCCCAGTAGGTGCTCGCAGAGGGCCGGAATATCCTCTCTTCTTTGCCGAAGCGGTGGGAGATGAACCCGGATGACGCTGAGGCGGAAGTAGAGGTCTCGTCGAAAGCGATGGTCGTCGATTGTTTCCAGATCAAGGCAAGTGGCGGCGATGATGCGTACCCGCACAGGAAAGGAACTTTCTCCGCCCAGGCGCTTGATTTGTTTTTCGTCAATGGCGCTTAAGAGCTTGCCTTGCAAGTGGCGAGGCATCTCTCCGATTTCGTCAAGGAACAGAGTGCCGCCCTGAGCCATCTCGAAGATGCCGCGTTTGGCTGCTACCGCACCGGTAAAGGCCCCCTTCTCGTAGCCGAAGAGTTCGGCCTCGATGAGGTTTTCCGGCAGGGCCGCGCAGTTGATGCTGACGAAGGGGGTGTTGTTGTTTCGGCTGCGGTGGTGGATGGCGTTGGCGACCACGTTTTTGCCAGTGCCCGTCTCTCCGGTGATGAGCACCGAGGCGTTCACCGAGGCGGCCAGGTCCACCACGCGTCTCACGTCCTGAAGCATGGGGCTGTCGCCCACCAGGGTGGCTTGTTGTTTCAGCTGATCGGCACGGTAGGACTCCAGATGGGTCATTTGTTCCAACTGGGTTGCGCGGAGTGCCCGGCCGATGACTTCCTCAAGTTCGTCCAGATTATCCGGGCGCATCATGTGATGCTGGGCTCCGGCCCTGAGGGCCTTGGCTGCTCGTTCCAAATGATCGCCATCGCTTAGAACCAGGATTTGGATGCTGGCTTCACATTTGAGCAGGGAGGGACAGAGTTTTTCGACTGAGGTTCCAGGCAGGTCCATGCCCAAGATGACCACGTCCACCCGATGACAGGCGCATTGGCTCAGGCCGTCCAGTCCATTATGGGCGCAAAGCACTCGATAGCCGCGCCTGGTGAGTCGTGTCCTGGCTCGTCGACAGAAGGCCTTGTCTCCGTCCAAGAGCATCACGGTCGGACGGGTCATGGCTCGGGCCTCCCTGAATGAAAATGGGCCCACGGAGAAATCGAGTATTGCTGCCTTCGTCTGTGCATGGCCCCCCCTTGCTAGGCGATACACTTCTCATTATGAGTTATTCATCAAAGCCTATATACAAGGTTGACGTCAAGCACTAAGGCAAAGAGGCAGGAATGATGCTTTTACTTTTTCTTGGAGGTTTATTGTGAAGCGAGTGAACTGGGGCCTTCTGTGTCTGGCTGGTGTTTGGTCGGTACTGAGTTTGGTTGCATGTGGTGAAGATGTTTGCAAGACGGATGACGATTGCACGGGGGATCGGGTTTGCGTATCGGGCCGTTGCGAGGAGCCAGTGGACCCCTGCTTCGGGCTTGTCTGCGATTCGCCGCCGCCTGACGAATGTCTGGATTCGAGTCGCTTGCTTCGTTATGCCGATCAGGGCATCTGTGACGATGGTGAATGTCGCTACTCGACCGAAGAAGAGATTTGTGAGGGGGGCTGCCAGGAGGGATACTGTCTCGTCTGTCAGGGGGATGACGACTGCGATGATGGTGACCTTTGCAACGGAGTCGAGACATGCCTGGACGCCCAGTGTTTTGCCGGGGATCCTTTGGACTGCGATGATCAGGATCTGTGCACTCAGGATGCCTGCGATCCGGTCGACGGTTGTGCCCACGCCGATGCGCCTGACGGCACGGCCTGCGGCGATCAGATGGCGTGTTTGTCGGGTGTCTGCCTCGCCTCGGATCCTTGCGGTGCTCCGGATATCAGCGTGCCTTACCCTTATGTCTTGTCGGGCTTTTGGGCTTTTGGGGCCCCGGATGCTTGTGACTGGCGACGAAAACTCACGCGCATGCACAGGTTGGGCGGCGATACGGTCATTCAGTTTGGCCCCCGATTGGCATGGGGCGATGCCTCATCCATGCCCGACTGCCAGAGGGACGGGAAAAGCTGCTATCAGGCTGCCTTGGGTGACCTGCAAGCCGTCCACGCCGGCAATCTGATCGAGACCGTTTACGAATACACGACCTACGAAAATTTTGGTTCTTCCTTGCTGACTTGTCCCGTCATGGACAAGCGCATCGAGGTGGGTGGGCAGCTCTATCTCTCGATTCTTCTTCGCCACGACAACCCGGCGGATCGCAGTTGCGACTTTGGGCAGGGCATGGCCTACGATTTGGTGCTCATCCAGGGCCGTCAGAGCAACGATTCGGTCAGGCTCTTGCAGGAGCAGGCTCATATCATGGGCATGCAGGTTTTTCTCGGACTGCCGGCCCCGGCGGTCGAGCCGAACCAAACCTGGAACGTGTCCGCCTATGCCAGGGCCACTTCTTTGGAGTTGTCGAAAAGAATACTGACCGATTATGCTGAGCGCTATGCGGGCATGACGTCCTGGCAGGGTGTCTATCAGGGCATGGAGGCGATGATCGGCAACACGCCCAACAGTGTGCTCAGTTGGTACAGCGATCAGCATGCGCAGATGCGATCCATCTTGCCGGGCAAGCAGATCATGATCTCTCCATACTGGGTGGCCACCATTTCAGGTGGCAGCTCGGTGGCTGTCGCCAAGCAGGGCATCAAGACCCTGGCGCAAAGAAACGTCGATATCATCGCGCCACAGGACGGGGTGGGCACCGCCAAGTCCAAGTTGTTCTGGCCATTCGAGGATGCCGGCGGATACTACGCCACGACCACGGATTACTACCGGGCGGCCCGCGAAGCCCTGGACGAATTGGGCAACGGGGTCTTGCTCTGGGCGAACGTGGAAAGTTTCGATCCCGGCCTGGGACCTTGCTATCCGGACCTCAAGCAAACGACCAAGGAACGCATGGACAAGGCCATCATGTTTAACGGCAATTTCGCCGAGAAGCTGATCAGCTACAAATGGGAAAACTTTGTTTGTGACGGCGGTCTCGGTGAGCTTTTGGTCGAGCAGATCGAGGCCGATTGGCAGCGTCCCCTCATCACCCAGGCCTTTCGATGGGACGTGAGTGGCGAGCCGGGCATCGTCCTGCGCGGCTATCACATCTGCTCGGATCAAGTGAATCTCACCTATTACGATAGTGCCTGGCAAGTCCAGGACCTGCCCGTGCCGATGAGCTCAGGGTCGGTGGATCCCAACTACGGCGCCAATCACGCCGATCAGCCCGACCGCTTGCAAGAGGTCTGGATTCCCTTTCACTGGACCAATCTGGCCCCGAGTTTCTGGGTGCACATCAGCGTGGTCGGGCCGGGGGGCAGCAGCCACCACAATTACAGCCTGGGCTACTGAGCTTGACGCCCCCCCCCCGAATTCCGCCTTCTCCCTTATCTCTTCTTTGCTTTACGGCGAATGGCCTCTGTCATTTCACCGTACATTATTTTTGCCATCCTTTCGGACTCGCAGCGCTTGGTGTACTGGGAAGGCTTACAGCGTGACAGATATCTCCCACAATATTTTTTCGCCATCTTGTAGTTTTTCATGGCCTCGTAGGCTTCTGCTATATCAAGGTAAAGTTCGGCATTGCTGTGATTTGTTTTATGGGAACGTTTATATGCCATGAGGGATCCCCTGTAATTCCCTTCTTCGTATGCCTTCTGCCCAGTTTTTCGATATCTGCGGGCGCGCCTGTACCTTTTTTTTTCGGCCACCAGAGCTTTGTGGTCTTTGTGGGCGGCTTTTTGATGCTGCCGATGCAGCTCTTCGATTTGCCCACGAAGCTGCTCCACTTCTTTTGGGCTGCATCCGGCCAGCTCGCTGAGGCTCAGAGCTGCATTCAAGTGATTGACCGCCTCGGTGTTTTTTTTTGGATTTCCGACCAAGCCCAAGGCCATGGTTAAATGGTGTTGGTATTTCTTCCGCCACTTTTCTTTTTGTTTTAGTTTTTGATTCTCATTGGACGTTGTTTCTTCTTGTTGTTTTTCTTTTTCCTTGGGCTTGCTGGTCTCGGCCAAAAGGGACTGGGGTTTGTTGTCCTGTCTCTTGGTCTGTTGCTGCTTGTTATTCTTTTGCGGTCTTGGAGGCCATGGTTCGATGATTTGGGTTTCGGGCGGGGGCTGATCATTCGCTTCGATGATCCAGATCAGGCCAGCGAGGCCCAGGGCCACAAAAACGAACAGGGCGAACAGGGTCAAGGGGGATGTTTTAGATTTAATTTTTTTTTCGGCATGGCCGGGGGAAGCCCGATCTCGGGAGGAGGACAAAGGAGTAGAGCTCGGCGGCATGTTTTCATTGACGATGCTGCCTGGTTTGGGCACTGCCCAGTGCAGGAAATCGGCCAGCAGGTAGTCGTCGACCTGTCGACCCCCATCGACCAGGTATTGTTCCAGATCCTTGCGCATCTCTCTGCAATCGACGAAGCGCTGGTCTCTGTCTCGGCGCAGTGC
>JAUVAM010000168.1 GCA_030591745.1 Deltaproteobacteria bacterium | reverse complement strand
GATACCGCCAGTGAAAAAGGCGCACCCCACTTCAAACAAGTCATGCGGCACTTCAAGGTGACGGCTTCAGATATTCTGTTTTGTGGCGACTCCCTGAAAGATGGCGAGCGCGCCCTGGATAACGGCCTCCGTTTTGTGGGCATCACGGGCACCTTCTCGGCCGAAAAGTTCGTCGCTCGCTTCGAGGGCATTCAGACCGTAGATAGCATTCTGGAACTGGCCCGGCGAATCACCGAAAACTGAGATCTATTTCTTCCGCCAAACCACAAAACACCCGATCACCAAGCCGATGCTGATACCCAGCAACTTTCGAATGCGGCGCATGATTTCCATGGAAAACCCCGTCAAGGGGTCCATGCCCAGCCACTGAAAGAGCAAAGCACTGCCGCCTTCCGCCACGCCCACCTGCCCCGGCACAAAGGTCATCACCCAGGCGATGAGCTGGGTTGCGGTTTGGGTGAGCAAGGCCAGCATGAGAAGGAAGCCCGCGCTTTCGTCCGGCAAGAGGCCCATGAGGATGAACCAGAGCTCGGCCACCTGGCAAAGCCTGACCAGAAAGAGACAGAACACGGCGCCCAGAAACTTCTTTGGGCGACATTTGCGGAAACGCCGGATGCGCTCATCGATCGAGCGAGCCTTGGCCAGCAAGGCATCCGGGTCCTTGAACTTGACGAGCGGCAGGCGTTGCAGCAGGCCGACGACCTTGCTGGCCACGCCCCAACGCAAAAGCAGGGCCAAAAGCCCCACGGGGATGAACATGATGAAGGCCGCGCCGAAGAGGGTCAGGATGACTTCGCTGGACAAATCCACGGCGAAGAGCACGACCACGGGGCCCAGGATGGTGAAGATCTGCACCACGAAGGTGCTCATGAAATTGAAGGTGATCAGCGAGGCGACCAGCTCTTCGCCGTCCACCTTGCCCTTCAAGATCGTGCCCTTGAAGACCTCGCCCAGGCTCGCGGTCGGCGTGACCTGGTTGACCGCGTGGCCCGCCCAAAGCGCGGCCAAAAAGTCCCTGTACGTGGCCCTGGAAGCGGCCGGATCCACGATGCAACGCCAGGCCGAGGCCGTCAGGAAAAGGCCCAGGACGTATGATGCGAAGGCGGGAGGAAAGAACCAACCCACCTGCACCAGACGGGCCCCCACCACTTCCGTGTCCATCTTGAAAAGCAGACCCACAAGCAGGCCGACGCCGATGATCAGGAATGTGAGGTTCAGGTATTTGGTCAGACGTGACGCCAATTATCCACACCTGTGCCTTTCGGCCCTATGAACGTATGACCGCGCGAGCTTTGCACGCCGCCCCGGTCCTGTCAAACCTCTACGGTGCTTGGACTTTCTTGGACCCGGCCGGACGCTTCACAACTGGCACGGCCATTGCGACACCAGAGGCCCATGAGGATTTCTTGCTTGATTTCCAACGATTTGACGTTTAGCTTGGGCCCTGACGAAGATGCCTATTCAGGAGCCCACATCGATGATTTCCGTCTTGGATCGCATACGAAAAATTCCCTACTCGCCCTTTCTGGCCCAGTTGGTGGTCACCCGCCGCTGCAACCTGAAGTGCGGATATTGCAACGAATTCGACGATCACTCGGAGCCCGTACCCTTCGACGTACTCATGATCCGCATGGCCAAGATCCGGGATCTGGGGACCCTGGGCCTGGAGCTGACCGGCGGCGAGCCGCTGATGCATCCGCAGATCGTACGCCTCGTGGCCGAGGCCAAGAGCATGGGCTTTGTCGCCCGCTGGATGATCAGCAATGCTTATCTGCTCAACGAATCCAAGGTCCACGCCCTGAACGCGGCGGGCCTGACCGACATGCAGATCAGCATCGACGGGGTGGAACCCAACGAGGTGACGATCAAGGTACTCCGTCCCCTGAAAAGTCGCTTGGAGATGCTGGCTCGCCTGGCCAAATTCCGCGTGACCCTGTCCGCGGTCATCGGCGCGGCGCCGCCGGAAGAAGTGAAAGAGGTCGTGCGCTTTGCCAAGGAGCAGGGTTTCAAGCCTCGGGTTTTGCTCTTGCACGACGGCGAGGGCACGCTCATGCTCAACCCGGAAAACATCAAATTGTTCCGGGATCTTCAAGAATACCTGGGCTCAGGTGCCACAGAGGCCCATGGCTACCGGACCAAGCTGGTGCAAGGCCAAAAGGCCCCCTTCAAATGCCGGGCCGGCAGTCGTTACATCTACGTGGACGAAGATGGGCAGCTACTCCGCTGTTCCCAAACCCGGAAACGTTTTTCGCGAGATTTATTGAGCTACTCGGACGAAGACTTAAAAGAACAGTTCAACACGTACAAGCCCTGCAACCCTTACTGTACCTTGGGCTGCGCCCGCACCAACAGCAAGCTGGATGAATGGCGCAAACAAGCGCTGGGCAGATAGACGACAAGGACATTGGACATGAGCAAAAAAATTACACAGGCCGTGATATTGGCCGCGGGACAAGGCACCCGACTGCGAAAAGACGATCAGGAACTACCCAAGCCCCTCTATCCACTTTTGGGCCGTCCCCTGATAGCCTACGTCATGGAGGCCTTCGCCAAGGCGGGCGTGGTTGATTTTTTCGTGGTGGTGGGTTTTCACAAGGAAGACCTGATACCTGGTCTCAAGGCGGCAGTCCCTGCCAACTGCAAGCTGCACTTAGTCGACAACCCGGACTGGGCGCTATCCAACGGCGTCAGCCTGTACAAGGCCAAAGACGAAATCGAAGGACGCTTTTTTCTCTCCATGGCGGACCACCTCTTTCAGCCCGACATGATTCGACGGCTGATGGATGGGGCCGAAGATGAAGACTGCCTGTACCTGGCCGTGGACAAGAAACTCGAGCAAGTCTTCGACATGGACGATGCCACCAAGGTGAGAACCGAAGACGGTCGCATCGCGGCCATCGACAAACAGCTTTCAGATTTCAATGCCGTGGACACGGGTCTTTTTGTTTGCCCGCCTGCCATTTTTCCCACGCTCAAGTCCGTCATGGAAGACGGCGACTGCAGCCTGTCGGACGGCGTCCGGGCCCTGGGGGCCAAAGGTCAAGCCCGGGTGGTGGACATCGGGCCGGCGCTTTGGCAGGACGTGGACACCCCCGACATGCTGGGCAACGCGGAAAAACTCCTGACCGAGGACTGGGGGCATAAATAGAGCCATGATCACGACCGCCCTCATCATGCTGCCGGAGCTAAAAAACGCTCCGGAGAACTGGCCGCTGCAAAAAGTGGCGGGTCTTAGCCTCATCGAGCGCAACCTGATGGCCGTCAAGGCTCAGGGCGCAACTCGCGTTTTCGTCTTTTGCCCCAAGGCCATGGGACCGACCGTGGAAGAACATTTGCAGCTGCTGAAAGACGACCGGCGCCTGCCCCACTGGTCCGTCCACGCGGATGAGGAAAACAAACTCGAGGGGCTTTCCGGCCCCTTGTTGAGGATTCACGGGACCCGGCTTTTCCATAACAATTGGCTCAAAGAAGCCCTGGCCTGTGAGCAAATGGGCGCATTACAACACGACGGAAAATCCATCGGCTTGGATCTCTTGTCAGAACCCGGTTCACCCGCCGAACCAGGAGCTGAACTAAAAAACAAGGGTTTCGCCATGGAGGCGGCACTTCCCGAGCAGCACAAGGCCGCGGCCAAAAAAATCTGGCGTTCGCTCATCAAAACATCGGATGGCTGGTTCTCGGTGCACCTGAACCGACCCGTGTCTCTGAGTCTCTCAAAGATCGTCTCGATTGGCCCCATTCACCCCAACTGGGTCACCCTGTTCACCTTGATGGTGGGATTTGCCTCGGCCGTGTTTTCAGCCTTCGGCACCTGGATGTGGATAGCCATCGGCGGCGTGCTCTACCAATTGGCCAGCATCTTGGACGGCGTGGACGGCGAAATCGCCAGGGTGAAGTTTCTTGGAACGAAGTCGGGCCAATGGATGGACACGATCAGCGATGACACCACCAACTTCGTATACATCGCCGGCGTGACCATCGGCGTCTGGCGCGCCACGGGATGGCATTGGATTTTGTGGGTGGGTGGTGCCGCGATGTTCCTGGATTTGCTGGTCGTGGGCCTGATGTACCATCAGCTCATCGTGCGCTTCAAAACCGGCACCCTCTTGGGCTTTGAATGGGATTTCCAAAAAGACGACGAGAAAAAAGGATTGGGCGCCCTGGTGGCCAAACTCGAGCCTTTCTTGAAGCGGGATTTGTACGGCTTGTTGTTCATGGTCTTGGCCATCGCCGGGGTCGTCTGGTTGGTGCCCATTCTTTCGGCCCTGGGCCTCATCGGCGCCCTGGTCACCTTCTTGGGCCAAATGGCCAAATGGCGAGAGGAAGATCGCCGTTTGAAGATCGCAGACGAAAAAACGTCTTAGCTTTCGGAGCACCGATATGACAAAAAAACGTTTCCCATGGATAGGTCTTTTCATCCTGCTCGCCCCTTCGGTCTGGGCCGGCGGTGTCACGCCCTTCGGCAAGGAAAAACCCATCAAACTGGCCGACTTCCGACCCCACCCACACAGCATGGAGTGGTACGGGGAGCAGTGGAGCCAAGGAGTATGGAACGACGAGGGTCGACATTTCGTGGGGGTCGACTTCATCATCAGCAACGTGGGCTTCGGGGATCACAAAGCCACCTTCAAGGCCGCCTACAAACACGCGGACGGAACCCAAACCAAGTGCAAAGTGGAGTTCGATTCAGACGAATGGAGTTGGAGCAAGCAGGGGTTTTCCATCCAGGCAGGCAAAAACAAGATCTCGGGTGACCTGAAGGGTCTCAACATCCACGCGCAATGCGACGCCATGACCATGGATCTGCGCTTTGACAACGAGGTGGCACCCTTGCGGCCAGGCGGCGGCATGCTCGTTTACGGCCAAGACGGAATCTACAACATGATGTTCACCAGCCCAAGGGCCAAGGTTTCAGGCAGCGCAAAAATCGGCGGCAAGACCATCCCCATCCATGGCTGGGGCCACGCCGACCACTCTTACACCACCATGGCACCCCACAAAAGCATCAGACGCTGGTTCCGCTTCAAGCACGTGACCAAGGACATCTCCATCCTCATGGCCGAATTGCAGACCCCGATCAAATACGCGGGTGATCGACATGGTTGGGTCATGTTGCTCAGTTCCAAGGGTCGACACATCGCCACCGCCAAGGTGCGCTACGGCTTCGATGGCTTCATCAAGGACGAAAAATCCGAAGAAGGCTATCGCATCCCTCGACGGGTGAGCATCAAGGCCAGCGAGGGACAAACCAAATTGGAAGGTCAGGTTTTGATGACCAGCCTGAAGAGCATCAAGGATCCCACGGCCTCATGGGGTGCCCTGGTCCGCGCCGTCGCCAGGCGCGTGTCCAGACCCCGTGACTATCGGATGAACTGCGCCTACCAGCTAACCTTCTCCTCCACTGCAGGGTCCTCCAAGCTGCAAGGAGAAGGCGACTATCAGTACTTTATCATCAACCCTTGATGCATTCGAAAACACATACGCCCCTGTGGGTGAGCTTGCTTGTCTTCGGCCTTGGGTGGAGCACCGCCGGCCTGGCGATCGAGGAACCCAAAGACCACGCCCCAAGCCCGGCCGACTGGCTGCCTTCCCAAAACGACGACGAGGGCATGCGCGAACGCTGGACCTTCGAAGCCTTGGATTCGACCGGAAATCTCATCCGGGCCGAATTTCGACATTCCAACCAGGGTCTCAATGACCACAAAGCCGCTTTCTACTTGCTGCACACGAGTCCCGAGGGCAAAAAGACCACTTGTCGAGGGGTCTTGGAGCCTGACACCTGGAATGGGCGTCTGGATGCGGATACGGGAGAAGCTCGCATCGTGATGGGTCGTGCCCAAGCCCTGCTTGGCCTGAAGCGGCAGAACCTCAGCATACATTGCCCGGAGATGAAGGTGGATCTGGATTTTCAGAACCTGGCACCCGCATGGCAACCCGGATTTCTTGCTGACGGACGAAGCAGCCTGGCCCTGCCCAACCCAAGAGGCAAAGTCAAAGGACGCATTGAGTTGAAAGACAAAGTCCGGACATTCTCGGGTCTGGGATGGATCAGCCATCAACGAAGCGATCAGCCCGCGCATCGACTTTGGCGTCGTCGAATCCTGATCCGCAGCACGGGAAAACACGCGAGCCTCCATTGCGAAATTTTGGAGATGAAGGCCAAGCACGCTGCCCGGCAAGAGACATGGTGTATTTTAGCTGATGATGAGGGTTTGCGCCTGGCATCCACGCGTCTGGTCTGGCGACTTTCAGCCTTCATCCGCGATGACAACCAAGGTCCTGATGTCATCATGCCCAGGCATCTGCAGGGGCGCATTGATGGAGGTCTAAGCCTTCGCCCAAAGGGTCTTCACTCGGCAAGGCTCGACGTGATGCTGGGCGCGCTGCTTAGCAAGGAAGACCCCGCAGCCAAACTGGACAGTCTATCCAGCAGAGCCAGTCGGATGCTCAACCAGGCCTACGACTATCTCTTTGATTGTGTATTTTCGGTTGAGTTGGAGACGGAAGCCGGACTATTTAAGCCTCAACTCAGTCCGGGTCGCTGCCACATCGAATTCAATGGAACATGAGGACATCTGACATGAGGACAGCATGATGCAGATCCGCAACCCGATCCTCTGCTTGTTGCTGCTTGCGTCCCTTTCCGCCTGTACCGCCGATGACGACAAGATTGGAGCGAACTGGCACTTCGACCGACTTCCCCTGGAAGCGGGACCGGCAGCCCGATATGACACCATGTTGGCCACCGAAATGGCCACTGACACGCTCTATCTTTACGGTGGCCGCGGCGGTGAGGGGCTCTTGGCTGATTTCTGGGCCCTTGATCTGAAAACCAAGCCATTCCGCTGGCGCAAACTCTCAGAGCAAGCCGCACCGGGTCCCCGCAGCGGGGCCGTGCTCTTGGCCTTAGGTGCTGGGCGGCTGCTTCTGCATGGAGGCTACCGAGCCAACGAGCTCGGTGCCATCGACTTCCTGCAAGATCTTTGGTTCTACTCGCCGACAGACGGCTGGCAGCGTGAGTACATCTCAGGCGGGCCTTCAGCCAGGGCCTGGCACGCGGCCCAGCTTCCAGCAGTCGATGCCGACTCGCCCCAGAGCCTGGTCATCTTCGGCGGCTATGCCGGCGCCCCGGATTATCACCTGCAAGACATTTGGGCCTTGGACATTCAAAAGCTCTCATGGAAGAGACTGGCCACTGACGGAGGTCCTTTGGGGATAGGGCGTCCATTGCTCTTTTCAGAGCCCAAAACAAACATCCTCCGTGTCCATAACCGCCAGGGCATCCCGAAAGCTGAAAAGGCCCAGACCTGGACTTTGAGCCTTGATGGCGACCGATGGCAAGCGGAGGCCTGCCCGAGCAACTTGCCCGTGAACCATCACGTGGCTGCCTCCGCGCAAAGAAGAAATGCCTGGTTGCTGCTCAGAGGCCCGGGGCCAGACAGCCAAGCAGGACACTGGCGAATTTGGTTCCGCGATCCCAG
>JAUVAM010000059.1 GCA_030591745.1 Deltaproteobacteria bacterium | reverse complement strand
GTCGCCGTCGGTGGTGCACATTTGGGAGCAGATGGCCTGGGGGTCGGTGTCGGTGCTGCGCAGGCAAGGGAAGGCAGAATCACAGGCCGAGTCACCGGTGCCGGTGCAGGAGGCACCGCATGTACCATCGTTGCCGCCACAGGCATATCCTTCGGCGATTTTCATGCAGATAAAGTAGGAGGCACCGACTTCAACACAGCACATCTCGCTGGTCTCGCCCGCGGCGTGGTTGACACATTCGTGGTTGCTCGTGCAGTCCTTGCTGTAGCAGTAACCCTCGGTGTCGCCCGAGTACTTCAGGCACATGCCCGAGGCGCAGTCGGCGTCGTCGGCACAGATCTCGCCGACTTGGCCGGTGCCGCCGGAAGTACAAGTCAGGCCTTCGCCCTGCACATAGCCTTCATCGCATTGGCAGACAGCGCTGCCGTCGACGACGACGCAGGTGCCGTTGGGCGTACAGGAGTCCGCCTGGCAGAGGATGGGATCTTCGGACTCAGCACAGCCGAGCAGACCCAAGGAGGCGATCACGCTTGCGATCACCAAAATCGTTCCGAAATTTCTAATTCCCTTCATGCAAACAGCTCCTTTCAAAAGCCGAAGAATGTGCCTCGGTGAAGTGAAGGGTATTCTGAGGGTTGAGGCGAATTCTGTCAAGGCGAAATTTGTCTTATTATTACAGTGACTAAGGTCTGGTTTTGATGCGCTGCGTTAGAGATTGTGTCCCGACATTGACAGACATCGGCTCCTCGTGGCATTGGAATATAGAGGAGGCGTCATGAAGATCTTCGCGGTTTGCGTTTGGTTTTTGATTTTTCCAGTGGGCACGGCGGGCCTTGCGGATTTCATACAGGATCCGGAACGGCTGGAGTCTTTGCCTGCGCCGGATGACGCGTATTACAAATACCTGAAGGCCAGGCGCCTCAAGTGCATGGGAGATGGTGCCTCCATCGAAGCCAAGGAAATGAAACTGGGTACGCGGCGTTTTCGATTCGACGGCCACAAGCTGAGCGCCCTGGATGCGGATTCAGACGGCAAGTTGATTTTGGGTGTTTTGGGCGCGGTCAAAGATTACGCCCCGGCCACCCGTCAGGCCTTGGACCATTACATGGGTCAATTTGAGAAGGCCGGCGTCGATGCTTTGCTTTTGTTGGGCGACATCGCCTCGACCGAAAGCGAGATGACGCAGATCATGCTCCACTGCGCCCAGAAGCCCTGGCCGGTGCTGGCGCTCATCGGCAACACGGAAGGCCGCACGGCCTTCAACCGAGCGGTGCTCGCGACGCTCAAGGTCGCCCCCAATCTGGTGAACATGGATTTGGTGCGGCGCGTGGATTTGGGCGGCGCGCGACTTGTGAGTCTGCCCGGCTATTCGGACCGCTCCTTCGTGCACGGCTCCTCCGGATGCACCTATAAGCCCAGGGATGTCAAAGCCTTGAACGCATGGATCGACGATGGTTCGGGCCCTGTTGTCCTGTTGAGCCATGGCCCGCCGGCGGGCAAAGGCAAGAGCGGATTGGACTGGGCTGTCGAGGCGGGCAACGTGGGCGATCCGGTCATGGCCGGCTGGATGAAAGAGCACAAGGTGGCCTTCGGCCTCTTCAGTCACATCCTGGAAGCCGGCGGTCGGGCCATCAACGGAGCCGGCAAGCCCTTGGCGGATGGAAAAGTCACGAGCAGCCTGATGCTCAACGTGGGCTCGGCCAACCCCTTGCCCTGGCAGCTCAATGGGGGCAAGAGTTCCTGCGGCATGGGGGCCATTTTCACACTCGATGCCAAAAGCGGCAAGGCCAGCCACCGTTTCGTGCATTTGAAGTGTCCATGAGTCCGAAGGCGTGAGTGCAAGCTTAGAAAAAGGCCGCCGACTCGAATTGAGTATCGACGGTGTGGGCGCGGGTGCCGAGGGCGTGGGTCATGCCCTGGGCCGAGCCGTGATTGTGCCCTTTGTGCTACCCGATGAGCGCTGGCTGGTGGAGATAAGTCATGTGGGCAAGCGTCGGGTGGAGGCTCGGGCCATCGAGGGTCTCGCCCTGCACCCCGAGCGTGTCGAGCCTGTCTGTCCCGCCTTCGGTCGTTGCGGCGGCTGCCAGTTGCAGCACGCGACCTATTCCTTGCAGCTGAAGCTCAAGCAGAGGTTGGTGGCGGACACCCTGCGTTCGGTTGCGGCGGTGGAATTGGATGGGCCCGTGCCGGTCACGGGGGCTGATTTGGCCTTGGGCTATCGCAACCGGGGTCAGTATCCGGTTCGCCTGGAGGGTGGCCGGGTGAGGACGGGTTTTTTCGCGCCTCGTTCCCACGAATTGGTGGCGGTGGAAACCTGTCCTTTGCACGATGAGCGAGTGGACCGGGTGGTGGGCTGCATGCGGGCCTGGGCCGGGCGCAAGCAGATCGATATTTACGACGAAGGTCGTCATCAGGGCTTTTTGCGTCACGCCGTCGCTCGGGTGGCCGTGTCCACCGGGCAGGTCTTGGCGGTCTGCGTGGGCGCGAAAGACAGCAAATTGCCCCATGCGGATCTCTTAAGGCGTTTGCGGCGGGATTTGCCCGAGCTGGTGGGTTTGGTTTTGAACATCCAGCCCCAGCGTTCCAACGTGGTTATGGGTAAGCGAAATCGCTTGTTGTGGGGCCAAGACTTCATTGAAGAGCGACTTGGTGGTTTGCGTTTTCGCCTGTCCGTGGGTTCATTTTTCCAGGTGCACCTGGCTCAGGCCGAGCGCTTGTTTGCGCGGGTGGGCGAGCTTCTGGGCAAGCCTGAGCAAACGGTCTTGGACGCCTACGGCGGGGTGGGGGTTTTGGCCCAGTTGTTGGCGGCCGCGGGCCACGAAACATTGGGCATCGAGATGGTGCCCCAGGCCGTCACCGACGCCCGGATGGCGGCCAAAGGCAACGGCCTGTCCGGCATGCGTTTTGAGTTGGGCCGGGTAGAGCGGGTCTTGCCCAGGTTGGTGCGGGACGGTTTGTGCCTGGGGGCTGTGGTTTTGGACCCGCCGCGCAAGGGCTGTGCGCCCGAGGTGCTTCAGGCCATCGCCGACTCCGGTGCCGGGCGCATTGTTTACGTCAGTTGTCATCCGGGCAGCTTGGCCCGCGATCTGGGACGTCTTTTCGAGATGGGTTTTTCCTTGGACTCGCTGGAAGCGGTGGACATGTTTCCGCAAACCGCCCACTTAGAGTGCCTGGCAAGCCTCAGTCGTCGATAGACCCCTCGGCTCGGCGAGCGACGAAGGTGGCCAGGGCTCTGAGGGGAAGGGCCTCTGGACCCAAAGCTCGGAGACTTTCCAAGGCTTCATCGATGCATTCGGCCACGCGTTCACGAGAGGCCTCAAGTCCGACCAGGCGGGGATGGGTGCGCCGGTCTTGTTTCTGATCTGAGTCCGTGGGGCGGCCCAACTCGGATGCGTCCCCATCGTGAGCCAGCACATCGTCTGCGATTTGGAAGGCGAGGCCCAGGGCGGTCGCATAGTTTGTAAGCGCTTCGGTTTGTTTTGCATCCGCGTTTGCAGCCAGGGCCCCCAGGCCGACGCTGGCCTCCATCATGCAGGCGGTCTTGCGTTGGTGCACCGATTCCACTTCCTCCAGACTCATGGCCTGTCCGTCCACGTCATCGACCTGTCCGCCCACCATGCCGGCCGCACCGGCCGCTTGCGCGAGGAGGCTCACCGAGCGATGGGCCGGCTGGATGCGGGCGGCGAATTCGAAGGCATGGGTGAGCAGGGCGTCTCCGGCCAGAATGGCCAGGGCTTCGCCGAAGGCTTTGTGGCAGGTCGGTCGGCCTCGACGGAAATCATCGTCGTCCATGGCCGGCAGATCGTCGTGCACCAGGGAATAGGCGTGGACAAATTCGACGGCCACCGCGCCGTCTAAGGCTTTCGATGCATCGCCGCCACAGGCGCGACAGGCAGCCAGGCACAGGGCTGGGCGCAGGCGCTTGCCCCCGCCCAGGACGGCATAGCGCATGGCCTCGGCCAGCTTGGCGGGGCAGCCCGGGGTGACCGCGATGGCGTCAAGGGCTTGGCTTAATGCCTGATCCGCAAGCTTTCGCCAATCGGCCAAGGCTTTTTGCAGATCGAAATCAGAAGCGTCGGGCTTCATGGGCTGTCGAAGTCCTCTTCGCGTTCACCGTCGACGGCATCGACTAAGATGCGCACCCGGCGCTCCGCGTCGTCTAAGCGCTCCATGCCGGTTTTGGCAAGTTGCATGCCCTCTTCAAACAAGGCGATGGATTCCTCAAGGCTTGATTCTCCGCTTTCGAGTCGGCCCGCGATGTCGTCTAAGCGCTCCATCATTTCCTCGAAGGAGCGCTTTTTGTCGTCGGTCTTTTTTGGTTTTTCGCTCACGAATTGCTCCTTGCCGGTCCGGTTCGCCGGCTTGATTCATTCTTCTTTTTTATCGTTTTCTACCCGTGCCCGTGCTTGGCCTCGCGCAAAGTGCAGGTTCAGCAATTGGCCGGGTTGCAGTTCGACCGCATCCCGTATCAGGGTGCCGTCTTGGGTCTGGACCAAACTGTAGCCGCGGTCCAACACAGCCAAGGGGTTCAAGTTGCCCAGGGTTTTTTGTCGGGCCTGAATTTCTTGTTGCCGATGTGCCGAGCGATTGCGCCAGGTACGGACCAGGCGCTTTTGCAGTGACTCCAGTCGCTGTCGATCGGCCCGAAGTCGTGCCCTGGGTTCAAAGGCCGCCAAGCGCACCCTGGCTTCGTTGAGCGCCCGACGTCCCTGTCGCATCCCTTCTTCGGTCGCGTCTTGCAGCCGGCGCAGGGCTTCGTCCAGGCGTTGCCGCTGGGTGGCCAGCACAAGGCGGGGATCCCGCATGCGGCGGGTCAGAGCCATTAGATTCCGGCGAGATTCGCTCAGCTGCAGTCGGGAGGCGCGCCAGAGAGCCTCTTGTCGTTTGCGCAGGTCGTGGCTCAGTTCAGCTCGGTCCGGCACCACCAGTTCGGCGGCTGCCGAAGGCGTGGGCGCACGAAGATCAGCGGCCAAATCGCTTAAGACCAGGTCGACCTCGTGGCCCACCGCCGAAATCACCGGCACCGGGCAGGCCGCCACGGCTCGGACCACGGGCTCTTCGTTGAAGGCCCATAAATCTTCGGCCGAACCGCCGCCTCGGCCCACGATGAGTACATCGCAACGGCCCGATTGCCCCAAGCGTTCCAGACCCAAGACGATTTGCTCTGCCGCCAGTTCTCCTTGCACCAGGCATGGAAAGACGAGCACGGGTACTGAAGGAAAGCGTCGACCCAAGACCTGAAGGATGTCGCGGATGGCGGCACCGGTGGGGCTGGTCACCACCCCGATGCATCGGGGCAGGAAGGGAAGGGGTCGCTTGCGATCCGGGTCAAAGAGTCCCTCTTCGGCAAGCCGAGCCTTGAGCCGGGCCAGCTTGATGGCGAGGGCGCCTTCCCCCAAAGGCGTCATGCTGTCCACCACCAGCTGGGTGCGGCCTCGGGGTTCATAGAGGGTCAGGCGGCCCAGGCATTCGACTTTTTCTCCCTCCTCCGGGGTGCCCATGAGGCTTTTGGATAAGGCCGAGCGGAACATGACCGCCGGCAGGCTGGCTTTGTCATCGGCCAGAGAGAAATAGAGGTGTCCGGAGCGGGCCAGGGTGGAGTCGGCGATTTCGCCTCGAACCCGAACTTGCCTATAGCTTTGCTCCAGCGTGCCGCGGATGCGCCTGCAAAGCTCGGACACGCTTAAGGGCTCTGCGGCTGGGGGCTGGGCGGCTAAGGGCTGGGCGGCGCGACGGCTGGGCGCGAAAAGATCCATCGTGGTTCTGTTGTTCTTCTTTTCGTTCATGTTTTTCTTTTCGTCCATGCCAATCGGCAGGGTAGCTTGGCCGTCGCTGCGACTCAAGTGCCTTGACATGAATGGCCCGAGGGCCCAGGGTATGGCCGACATGAGACGCCTTCATTCCCATTTTATACAAGTGATTCAGTTTTTGGTTTTTGGCTCTGTCTTGGCCTTTTCTTTCGAGCTTCGGGCCGCCGAAGATCTGGAGCTTGACCTGCTCAAGGCTCGCCTGGAAAGCTTGCAGGAGAACCTTGTTGTTAAGTCCCCACCTGAGGTCCTGGGCAAGCTTCGACCCGATGTGCAGGTTGTGCTCGGCGAGACGGAGCGGCGCATGTTGGTGGGTTTGGAGCTCTGGCGTCGCGAGGTTTGCCTGGAGGGAGGTGCCGCGTCGGTTTTGGACTGGCTGAGCCAGGCCGCGGACCTGCGCTATGCGCCCACCCCTGCCATGCGAGCCGATTGGCGGGGACGAAGCCTGCGTCTTTGTTTGCATCTGTGGTCGTTGAGCCCAGGTCACCATGAGCAGGGCGCATCCAAAGAGCAGCTAAGGAAGCTTGAGACCAACCTGCTCTGGTTGGGAGGACAGTTGGATCCGGGGGCCAAGGCCAGCCTGGGTGTTCTGTCTCAAATGTTTGAAACCGAGTTGGTTTTCATCGAGCGCCTGGAATGGTCCAAGGGTTTGCTCAAGCCCAAGGGCTATGCTCTGGACAAGGTGGTGCGTAGTTCCTGGGTGAACAAGGTGGGGGCCATCTTGAAGACATTGCCCCATCCGCCTCGCCTGCACGCCAAGGCTGTTTGGGTGCAAGCCCTGCCTGAGAAATTGGCGCCTTTGGGCCTGCACGCCAAGGATTTGGATGTGGCGACCACGATGTTGGCCGCGGTCAAACTGGCGGGTCGGGAACTGGTGGCGGCCTTGCCCCGCGATTTGCAGCGTCTGAACGGACACCTGCCGGCTCAACGACCGGCAGACTTGATCCCCCTGGTGGCCGAGCGGCTGGGTTTGCAGGCCAAAGAAGAGGATCGTGTTTGGGTGGTGGCCCAAACGCTTGAGGGCAAGCCCGGGCCGGGCCTGGCGCGTTCGACGGCCACCCGGCCCCTTGATATGCGAATGAAGGCCGTGGATGCCGCATGGCTCTGGACTCTGGCTACGGCGGGCAGTGGGGTTCATTGGTTGGCCGCCTCCATGCCGTTTTCCATGACGGTCGCATTGAGAGAGCGGAGCGCAAAGCAAGTCACCTCCTTGCTGGCTTGGGCCCAGGGCTTGCGTCTGGCGTTTTTTGCCGAGGACCGCTTGATGGCGCCGACCCCCTTGGCGCGACCTCGCGAGACGGCGGTCTTGGATTCGAAAACGGACAAGACTTCCTTGGCGGTGGCCGGGGCCCCGGTGGGCATGCTCTTGCTGCCCTTGTTGGAACAGGATGCCTTGCTTTGCACGGGCGCTGAGCGAAAGATTCAGGGCGTGAGCGGCTCCGTGGGGTCGGAGATCTTGCGGCAGGCTTTGATGGCGACGGCTGATCTGGAACTCGTTTCCGGTCCCAATGGCAAGTCGGCTTTGCGGCCGCGCGCCGGGCAAAGCAAATCCTGTGCGACTTCGATACCGGCCTTGGTGTCGGGGAAGGCCGTGAAGTCCGGAGCGAGTTTGGGTGCCATTTTACGAAAGGGACCTAAATCGTCCCGTGCGTTGTTGCGGGAAGCATCTGCATGGCGCTGGTTGAGCAAGGGGGACCGCCTGGCCGATGGGCGTGAGTTGCGGGCTGTTACGGCTCATGGCTTGTTGCTCAAAGATGAGCACGGTGAGCGCCAGAGGATGGGGCCCGGGCGGACAACAGAGGTCATGCTTCGCTCCTTTGACCCGGCTCAGTTCTCTTTGGCGCGCCTGAGGCTGGCCGGCACCCTGCATTTTGTGGGTGGTCAGGCATTGGCCCTGGTGGAGGATCCCCTGGGCAACGTTCACGTTGTGAGCTTGGGCGACATGATCGGTCGACGTTGTGGCAAGGTCGTCGGCACAACCCCCGGCAAACTTGTGGTGCAAATGGCCTGTCCCGCGCCAGGGGAACCCAAGCGAGTCGAGTTGATCCTGAGGGGCAGGTAAGCCTATTCCAAGTCGCGAGAAGCGGGGTTGTAGAGTTCGGCGCTGGCGGAAATGCCCAGGCCGCTCTGGTCATCGGTGAAGCCGCCGGTGAACAAAATGCATCCATCATCCAATGGCGTGGCCCGGTGACCCGCCCTGGCCAGATTGAACTCCACTCGCGAGTTGTTGATCTCGCGTCGATCGAACTCGAAGGTTTCCGGGTTGAAGAACTCCACCACGTTGCTGGGTATCCATTGATTGATGGTGACGTCGAAACGAGTTACGCCGCCTGTGACCACCACTTCCGTGACTTCCCCTGCTTCGTTGGTGATGCCGGATGCGGTGTGGAAGGCCCGTTGAAAGACCATGCCGGCTGTCGGGGCGGTGATGGACTCTTGGTTGGCCGTCAGGTCCACCAAGTAGAACTTGTTCTTGATTTCGGGTTGGATTTGACCCGGTCGGTAGCTGTCATCGACGATCATCCCTCCACAGATCAGCACGGTGCGGTCGTCCAGGGCCGCACCGGCAGAGTAGAAGACCGGGTCACCTTCCGAGCCCAGGTTTAAGATGCGGCTGAAAGGATCGTCGCCATCCTGGTCCACGATGACCTCGGCGTAAGGTCCTGGTGATGTGCCCAGGGCGTGATTGCCGCCGAAGACCAGATCGGTGTTGCGGCCGAATGGGACGGAGGCCATGCCTTCCCGGCCAGCGGCCAGCTCGACGTCTGAAGTGTAAAAGCCCACGCCGTCGAAGATGGAGATCTCCCGCATGGAGGTGTTGGTCTCCGGATTCAACCCGCCCAACAAGGCGACCTCGCCACCCGAGTAAAGCAGGGCCTGATGCATGGCTCGGCCCGGCGTGGGGGTCAGGTCAAGATCTTGCACCGAAGCGCGACTGGGATCGATGAGCTCGGCGGTGGATGCAGCCAGATCGCCTGCTGAACCCGTCAGATTGAGGACCGGGGCGATGCCGCCGGGAAATCCCACCATCCACCGAGCTGAGCTGACGCCGCCGACGATGAGCACCTTGCCGTCATCCAACCTGGTGGCTGTATGCAGGGCACGGGGCCGGTTCAGGCTGAGGCCGCCCGGTGGGTCGAATTGCCCGGTGCGCGGATTGTAAATCTCAATGGCGCTGGTGGCCGTCAGGGTGTGATGGTCGTCCAAGACATTGTGATTTATGTCGGTGAATCCACCCACCAGCATCACGCGGCCATCATCCAGGAGTGTGGCCGTGTGGAAGACCCGGTGGGTGCTCATCTCATTGCCCACCTCGGTGAAGTCCGAGGCCACCGAGATGAACATGCTGATGGGTGTGGTGGCTTCGGCCGCCACGGTCACGCCCGTGACCTGGCCTGCCCAGCGTACGTCCTTGCTTTCGTTGTCGTAGCCCCGAAAGGTGACCCGGCGGTCTTCACCGGGTTTTAGCCCGCCAAGCTTGGCACCGCCTGGATGGTCGGCCACGTTGTAGTTTTCACACTTTCTCGAACCCATGTCCTCGGCGTAGACGCAGATGCGGTAGTCGGTGATGTCCGATGGCGCAGAGCCGTCCGTGTTCGGCGGATTGGTGCGCAGGTCGGCATGGGCCGATTCGGGCATGTAAATTTTCAGCACCAGCTGACCGTCGTTTGCCGGTGTGCAGGCCAAAAAGAGGGCTGCCAAGATCAGCGATGTGTAAGTCGCGCGGATGAATGCTGTCATGGATTTTCTTTGCTCCTCAGTTGATTCAAGAAACAAGTGTCGATGCACAAAACGAAGGTGCCGCCCGAGGATTGCATCATCCGTTGGATAGAATCAAGCGGTAGTTCTGGCAGGAGGGTGTGGCATCGGTGCGGGCGTGGACTTTGATGAAGAAGACCCGGTCTTCTTTCGAGCAAACGTTGTGCTCGAAAATGGGCTCGGGGGCGCAAGGGCATTGGCCGCGAGGTTCTTGGCCCGACAAGAGCCAGCGATCGTCGTAAGCGAAATCGTACTCGTTGTCGTCCAAGCAGTCCACGTTGACGCCGTCGCAGCTGTCCACGTAGACGTCGAAGACCACATTGTCCGGGTTGGCGGAAAATCGAATGCGGAAGTGGAAGTTGTCACAGAGGTCTTCTAAGTCCTCATTCAGGTTGTCGGTGGCCGCGATTTGGTACCAATCCGCGTCACCCGGTGGCCACAGGTTGCCGGTGATGGTGACGGAGGATCCGTCGTCCGGCAGGCCGCCCAGGTTTTCGGCAAGCCCGCAAGAATCCGCCACCGAGTCGGCTTCCATGCCTTCGTCGGTCAGGCCGTCGCAGTCATTGTCCAGGCCGTCGCAGGCCTCGGTGCTGGAGCGATCCATGCTGCCGCCAGGCATGACGTCGCAGCGTGTGTGCGTGTCATCGGCGCATTCGAACTGGCCCGTGCCGCATTCGCCTTCCCCACTGCAGGCCAGGCCCAGGCCGAAGCCCTCGTCGCTGGTGCCGTCGCAG
>JAUVAM010000600.1 GCA_030591745.1 Deltaproteobacteria bacterium | reverse complement strand
TGTTGCATCACGTGGTCACCGAAGCCCACCGGGCCGGGGTGGGGGTCAGTATGTGCGGCGAGATGGCCGGAGACCCCTTGTACCTGCACATCCTGCTGGGCTTGGGGCTGGATGAAATTTCCATGAACCCCGTGGCCATGCCCTACGTTCGTCACCTGATCCGTCATACCAGCGCACGGGAAGCCCGCAAGTTGACCCGTCGGGTGCTGCGCATGGAAACAAGCGAGGAGATCGGGCGCGCGGTGCGCGACTGGATGGCCGAACGTTTTCCCGACTTCTTCAACGCCGAAGGCCACACGGACCTTTTGGGTGGGCTGTAGAGAGCTTTACCTGTTTTCCGTTGACATGGCTTGTCCTGCGTTTCATATTGACTCGGCTGTATTATATTGAGCGCGTTGCGCTTGTTTTCTCTAAGGAGTTGTTTATGCAAGCAAAAGACTTTGTTTTCACCTCCGAGTCGGTGACGGAAGGCCATCCGGACAAGATCTGTGATCAGATTTCGGACGCCGTGCTCGATATTCTCATCGCCGAAGATTCGAATTGTCGTGTGGCCTGCGAAACCATGATCAAGACCGGCATGGTGCTCATCGCTGGTGAGATTACGACCAGTGCTTATGCCCACTTGCCGGACGTGGTCCGGTCCGTGGTGCGGGAAGTGGGTTACACGGATTCCAGCATGGGCTTCGACGCGGAGACCTGCGCTGTCCTGTCGGCCATCGTCAAGCAATCCTCGGATATTTCTCAGGGCGTCACAGCCGGTGAGGGCCTGCACGGCGAGCAGGGCGCGGGTGACCAGGGGATGATGTTTGGTTTCGCCACCAACGAAACCGAAGTATTCATGCCGGCACCTATCCATTATGCCTCTTTATTGACCAGGCGACTGAGTGAGGTGCGGAACAGTGGCGAGTTGGACTTCTTGCGTCCGGACGGCAAGAGCCAGGTCAGCATCCGTTACGAAGATGGCAAGCCCAAGGCAATCACGACCGTGGTCATCTCCTCCCAGCACATGGAGTCGGCCACCCACGCCCAAATCAAGGAATCCATCATTGAGACCGTGATCAAGCCGGTTCTGCCGGCCAATTTGCTCAATTCAGAGACAGCCTATCACATCAATCCGACCGGTCGCTTCGTCATCGGCGGGCCTTTCGGTGATTGCGGCCTGACCGGGCGCAAGATCATCGTCGACACCTATGGTGGCTGGGCCCGGCATGGTGGCGGCGCTTTCAGCGGCAAGGATCCGAGCAAGGTGGACCGCTCGGCCGCTTACGCCGCTCGCTACATGGCCAAGAATATCGTGGCCGCGGGCTTGGCCGATCAGGCCGAGGTTCAATTGGCTTATGCCATCGGCGTGGCCGAGCCGGTTTCACTCATGGTGACGACCTTTGGTACCGGCAAGTTGGCGGACGAAAAGATCGCCGAATTGGCCAGGGAACATTTTCCCACCAAGCCTGCGGACATCATTTCTCAACTCGATTTGCTCAAGCCCATATACCAGGCCACTTCGGTGGGCGGTCATTTTGGCCGTGTTGAAGACAGTTTTACTTGGGAGAAAACCGATCGTGCTGCGGCGCTTAAGGATGCAGCCGGACGCTGATCTGTACGGCTAAAAGCCGAAAGGAATACACAACATGGCCAAACGAAAGTACCACGTCAAGGATATGAAGTTGGCGGCCGAAGGCAAGCGCCGCATGGATTGGGCTGCCCGCGAGATGCCGGTGCTCAAGCTCATCAAGGAGCGCTTCGCAAAGGAAAAGCCCCTAAAGGGTCTTACGGTGGGCGCGTGTTTGCACGTGACCGCCGAGACGGCCAGCTTGATGGATACCTTGAAGGCCGGTGGCGCCAAGGTGCTGCTCTGCGCTTCCAACCCCTTGAGCACCCAGGATGACATCGCAGCCGCCCTGGTCAAGATGGGCATCGGCGTGTTTTCCATCAAGGGCGAGGACAACAAGACTTACTACGACCATATCAATGCGGTTCTGGACGCCAAGCCCCATATCACGATGGATGATGGGGCCGACCTGGTCTCGACGGTTCTTATGAAGAGGCCTGAGCTTGCCAAGGGCATGCTGGGCTCTACCGAAGAGACCACCACCGGCGTGATCCGCTTGAAGGCCATGGCGGCCGACGATGTTTTGCTCTTTCCCGTGGTGGCGGTCAACGACGCCATGACCAAACACATGTTCGACAACCGTTATGGCACGGGGCAGTCCACCTTGGACGGCATGATCCGTGCGACGAACCGAATTTTGGCCGGCAGTGTTTTTGTTGTCGCGGGCTATGGTTGGTGCGGCCGCGGTCTGGCCAGCACCGCCAAGGGTCATGGTGCCCGTGTGGTGGTCTGTGAAGTGGATCCCCTCAAGGGACTGGAAGCCCGCATGGACGGTTTCGACGTCTTGCCCATGGCCAAGGCCGCCCGCATCGGCGATTTCTTCTGCACGGTCACCGGCGACATGCACGTGATTCGCCCCGAGCACTTCAAAGTAATGAAGGATGGTGCCATCGTGGCCAACTCGGGCCATTTCGACGTGGAATTGGACCTCAAGGGCCTGAACAAGATCACCAAGTCCAAGAAAGAAGTGCGGGACTTCGTCGTGGAGCACAAGCTGACCGACGGTCGTTGCATCTATGTCCTGGCTGAAGGCCGATTGGTGAATCTGTCCGCGGCCGAGGGACATCCTTCCGGCGTGATGGATATGAGCTTCGCCGGTCAATCCTTGGCCGGTGAGTTCTTGGCGAAGAAAGCCTCTACGCTGTCCAACCAGGTCTACTCCTTGCCCCAAATCTTGGACGAGAAAATCGCGACTTTGAAACTCAAAGCCATGGGCGTCTCGATCGATCGCCTGACTCCCGAGCAGAAGCATTACCTGTCGTCATGGAAGATCGGCACCTGATCTCGCAGGTCTTTTCTTAAGACATGGACGCCATCGCCAGCATCATCCTGGGCCTGGTCCAGGGCCTGACCGAATACCTGCCAGTGTCTTCCACTGCCCATTTGCGGGTTGTACCGGCATTGCTGGGATGGGCCGATCCCGGTGCGGCCTGGTCCGCGGTGGTTCAGTTGGGCACTCTTTTTGCGGTGCTCGTCTATTTTTTCAGCGATTTATGGGGTATGGCC
>JAUVAM010000259.1 GCA_030591745.1 Deltaproteobacteria bacterium | reverse complement strand
TCTTGGAGTACGAGGAGGCGTCATAAACCCGCTGAGCGTAATCCAGGTTTTTCTCAACGTCATCCGAAAGCTCAATGATGCGACGGTACAAAAGAGCGGCGTTGTCAAACTGCTCTTTGATGAAATAACGATTGGCCAGTTTTTCCAAGGCATGCAGATAGACGGTCTTGGAGGAAGCGAGCTTGCGGAAATACTCCAAAGCTATTTTGGGTTTGTATACCTCGGTGTAACAAAAAACGATGCCGTTGAGGGCCTCGAGCTTGATATCGATGGGCTTGTGGGTACCCACAGCCATCTTCTCCTCCGCGATATTGGAGGCATCGACCACCTGTTCAAACAACTTCACCGCTACCTTCCACCACTTTTTGTGCAAGCGCGCTTTGTTGATGGCCACCCAGGCCAAACGGTAACGAGCCATGCTGTGCATGGGCGACTCGCGGTATCCCAAAATCTTCTTGTAAGTCTTCTCGGCGTCTTCCAGTTTGTCCGTGTCGAAATAATAGTTGCCAATGATGTACAAGGACTCCAAAAGCAGGGTGCTCTTGGGGTAATCATCTACCAACTTCTTGTAAGAACTCAGCATGTCTTCATGCATGCCGAGCTCGTGGTACTCGTGGGCCATGAAGAACAAAACCCTGTCGTTGTACCGGTATTCAGGAAATTCCTTCATCAAATCCGCGTAAATGGTGATGGCCTCATTCTTAAGCAGTTTCGCCTCTGGCGAGTTGGCCGCCTCAGCCCCCCGCCGCTCTACCTCCAGGTAGTAGACCAACCTGGATTTCTCCACATAGAGCTCAGCCAGCCGAAACTTGATGTCCGGCATGAACTTGGCCCCTTTGGACTTCTTGATCAGATCCTTGGTGACCTGAATGGAGTGCTCCACCTTGATGACGTCACGCTTGAGGCCGTCAACAAACTCGGCCTTCTCTTCCGCGCCGTCGGTCAAAGAAAAGCCCCAGGCTGATGGCACAAAGGCCAACAGACACAAAAGGGTCATCAACAAGCTACGTGCTGCATTCATGGTCGCTCCCAAGGCCTCTAACGCCTATTCCCAGCGTTCCTCGCTGAAACAGCGATCTTCGATGAAGAAGAGAAAGTCATGCAGCTCATCGTTCCAGAACTCCCCGTCAAACTCGTAATAAATCTGCGCTGCGGCGAAGGGGATTTCCTGCTTTTCCTCTTCCTTCATGGTTGGCGCGCCCTTGATGCGCTTGTAGATGGACAAACCGACCTCATATTCCAAGAGGTTCATCTGCTCTTCAAACAGCAACAGTCGCTCGGCCACCCTGCGAACCACCGAGTCCAAGCGCTGCTTCAAATCCCGGTTGATCTCCCGGATCTTCAGGTCATAAATGCGATCCAAGTGTTCAAGCAAGCCGTTGTCACCCCAGGCGCTCTCAAAGTTGGCGAGGTTTGCCAACTCGGTATCCAGCAGGCGCTGAAATTTGCTCATCTCCACCAACTCAGCGTCCTGCAGGGCCGCATCCAAAAGAACCTCATTCTTGTCCAAGTCCACCCGATCGTAGACCGCCCGAATGGCATCACCATATTGCTGAAAGAATTCGCTGATGGCGTCTTTGGCCACGTTGTAGTGGCAGAGGTTCTTGTAGATGAGCGCCTTGAGGATGTACTTCTCGGGATTAAAATATCGATAGTAGCTGGGTGCCTCCAGGGCGTACAACAAGCCCATGGCGCGCTGATAATTCTTCATGTAGTACTGAGCCCAAGCCTCCTCCAAAAATACCGAGGCCTGCATCTCGATTGGCGCATCGATGGTCTCATACATGTCGTAGGCTTCTTTGTACTTCTTCTGCTCAAAGAGAATGCGCGCAACGCTCTGCCTGGCGTTGTTGATGACGTCCGCCTGCTGGAAGTCCGAAGCCAAGATCTCTTCGAAAAGCTTCAGTGCCCCGTCCAGGTTGTACTTGACCAGTTCATAGACCGCGTTCACGTACTTGGACTTGTACCTGTAGTAGCTATCCAAGTTCAGCCTGCTGAAGTGCCGATGTCCCCAGCGAATGAATCCGTTTTTGTAGTCCAGCAAACCCTGGTGATACTCGACGAAATCCCTGAGATCGGGCCGCAGGTATCCGAAGGTGCTGTCGTAAACCAAATCCCGCAAGACCAGGGTCCTGTCGAAAGGCTTGGTGCGACTGATGCGCTCCAGGGCTTCCAATGAATCGGGCAACAACTCGGGCTTGGTGCGGTTCTTGGCGACATTGTAGTAGTACTCTACCGCCACGTGGTTCAACTCCAGCTTCTCTAAGCTCTGCGCAATGAAGAACTCCGCATAGCCAAACTTGTCCGCCCCGGGTTCGTTACCGGCCATGTAGTCCCAAAGCCGAGCGCAGGCCTGAACATAGTTGCCGTCGTAGTAGTTCTTAACCCCTTCGTCGAACACTTCAGGCCCCACCGCCACCTTCTCGTCGACGGCGCCCTCCAATTCTTTGATCTCTTCCTCGCTCAGCGCTTCCGCGCCAGCGGCCGGCGGAGGCGTGGTCTCGCCGCCCTCAGGCGGGGGTGCGGGCGGGGGGGGGGTCTCGCCGCCCTCAGGCGGGGGGGCGGGCGGGGGTTTGGTCGCGCCACCTTCCGGCGGAGACGCCTCACCACCCCCAGAACCTTCCGTGTCGTCCTCACCCTGAGCTTGCGCTAGTCCAGCGCCGCCAAGAAGCCAAATGGCCATGATGCACAACCGCCAAAACCGTCCGTCGAACCGGAACATGGTTTCTTCTCCTACAAAGCGTACGACAGCGAGAGGCCAATCTCTGCTGCGTTCTTGGGCAGGTAGTCATCGAAACCCTGGGTGAAACTCAACAACAACAGGGTATTCCGCATATCAACCCGAACAGACCAGTCCGGGTTGAGCCAAAAGCGGAATCCCACGCCCAGGTTCACGCCAAACTCAAAGCGCGCATACTCCATATCAAGCTCATGAACATTGAAGGGATTGCGAAAGGCGAAAGTGACCCCGCCCGAAGCAAAAAGTTCATAGTGCAACACCTGTCGATTCAAAAATGTCTGTTTGCCATATAACATCTTGAAAAGCAGGTTGGTGTTCTCCATCAAGACCACCGCCGGAAACTCAGCCGGTGAAATGTCCGGCATTTGTTCAATGAGCTTGGTCTTCAGATCCGAATCCAGATTGTAAGTCAGCCCCAAGCGAAAGAGTTCAATGGCCCACAGGTGGTTCAAGTGAATGGTGTAGGACAAAGACACGCCATAACCCTTGTAATAAGAATCCAAGGGCAAATAGGACCAGCCAAGGCTCAGCTCATGATCGATGGCGTAGAGTCGTTTCTGGATGGGGCCATCCCGGCTGGACAAAGGTTGCTCTGCGCCCTCGGCCTGCCCGATCATGCCAGCCATACAAAAACCCGCCAGAACCATTGCGGCCAACGCGCGATTCATGCCTTTCATCGCCGACCTCCTGGGTCCTTCACGTCCGCCTCACGCAGCGTGCGTACAGCGGGCCGAGCCTCCTCTGCGAAGGCATTGTATGAAAAGCCCAGACCAAACTGCAGCGTGCTCCCCACTCCGCCCTCCTCAAGAGAGAGATACTCTCGCACCTCCAGGCGAACCGAGATGGTGTCGATGACGAAGATGCGAATGCCCACGCCCACATTGATGGCAGGATACCAGGCCGTCTCGAACTTCAGCGCACCCACGCCAATGAGGAAGTAGGTTTCGTTGTGGATCACCATGCTGTCAAACAAGGCCGCCTTGCCCACCATGGGTTTAATCATCAAATTGGTGTCCAAGATGAAGTCGATGCGGTCTTCTTCCGGATTCGTGGGGCTGGTGTCCCAACGATCGGCCAGTTCGCCCTTCAGCCCTGTGTCCACGTCCAGATACTTGGAAAAGGACAGATGCACGGCCTCCCAGGCCCAAAGGTCGCTGAAGTGAACCACATAGTGGCCGTTGACCGAGAACATCTTGTAAAAGGCGTCCAGGGGCAAGAAACCAAAAGACAAGGCGAACTCTTGATTCATTTGATAGGGTCGCGGCTGCACAGCGAAGACCTTGCCTTGATCCAGGCCGTCCTCGTCAGCGTAAGCAGGTGTGACGACCCCGGCAAACAACACAAGCAGCATCAGCGTCGGGCACATGCACCGACGGAGAAGATGCGAAGGGCGCATACGGTCCCTCCCTTGGCTAGAAGCCAACGACATTGAAGATGAATGGATAGGTAACGACAACGGTGCCACCCTTAGGTTTAGGGAACTTCCAACGCTTAATCCGAGCTTGAACGCACATGGCCACGGCTGGAGTGGCCATGGTGTTCACCTTGGCTTTGACCACGCTCACAGAGCCCGATGTGGAGATGACCCACTCCATCATCAACTTACCCTTGAGCTTGGGATTCAAAAGCAGGTTCTTCTCGTAGCAAGCCTGAATCTGACGCAGATGCTTGCGCACAACCTTGGCGATGGCTGCCCGGCTCAAAGTACCATGTCCTTTGCGCTTGATTCTACGGGTCTTGAAGACCACACCGCGCACACCACGCTTGCCGGAACTGCCACCACCCAGGCCACCCGGACCGATGCCGGCCCGACCACCACGGCCTCTTCCGCCGCGCAGCATCTCCACGCCGCCTTTGACGCCCACACCCTTGCCGCTCGACATCACCACCGACGAAGACGGCAGCTTGGCCACCAGACCGGAGACCTTGTAGCGGGAACGCCCCCCAGGTACGCGCACCGCATCCAGATTGGTCACAGCCGCGACGATGTTGGCGCTGTTTTTCTTCTGGGAAAGATTACCCAGGGCCGCCATCATGCCCACGCCGCCGCCGCTTCCGCCATCACCACCCTTTTTCTTCTTGCTGCGCTTGTGGCGCTTGGGCTTCTTGGTCGGCTTGGGCTTCTCTTCTTTCTTTTCTTCTACCTTCTCTTCTTCTTTTTTCTCTTCGACTTTCTCTTCTTCCGGCTTGGGGAGTTGGTCGAGGGGAATCTCGACCTCCTCCTCCGGTTTCTCCATGTTGAGCTCTTTGATGTCCACCTTGGCGAAGCGATCCAGGTCCACGTCAGCCGCGGCCTGCTTCTGGGATGCGAACAAACCCATGATCACCAACAGCAGCACGTGCCCCGCGAAGGTGGACCCAAGGATCTTCAGGCTGCCCTTGTCCACACTAAACTCAACCTTGGCCTTGGGGAGCTTGGGCGGGTGAACAAAGCGCACAAAGGACCCACCACCTTCATGGATCAAGTTGGCGTAGTCACCTTTCATCAGCTTGTATTCGTAAACCCGCTGTCCTTTGTGGCGCCCCGCCTGGTTCTCTGCTTTCTTCAAGTTATCCAAGGGCAAAGTTTGCCCACCGACGATCACCCCACCGGAAAACGAATCCGTGAACATCACCTGACAAGAGCCTTTGCCCTTATAGGTCACCAAAGGCATCTTGGTGGGGCCGATGCGATGCTTCTTGCCCTGGGGTACCTGCTCGTAGCTGCTGACGCTTTTGCCGCTGGTGTAGGCGATGACTTCCACCACGGGTTGCGCTTCGGTGGCCACATGGGGCTCTGCGAAATTCTCGCGAATCAAATTATTGAGCAAGGAAAAGGGCTCAACGAAATTGGCCGCTTCTTCCTCTTCTTCGTCGTCGTAGTCCACATCCTGAGCCGCACCTCCGGTCGAGGGCAAAGGCTGCTCAGGTGCCGCACCCCAATCGGCCGGGGGCTCAAAAACAGGCTCAGACGGCGGTGACGTCTCCACTGGGGGCATGAAGGCCGGCACGGGCTCAGGCTCGGGCTCGAAGACCACGACAGGTGGTTTTCGCGGACTGGTGGGTGCCTCGAATACCTCCTCGATCTCAGACACAGGCGGCATCGGGGATTCTTCCAGGCGAATGGGTTCGGGTTCGCGATCATACTCGGGCGGTGGTTCTACATGCGTGACGAAATCATCCGCGGGGTCGTGGCGATTGCGATCTTCCATTTGATCGGCCAGACCATCCATACGCTGGGTGTCCGTTTCGAAACCCAACTCTTCACGCAAAGCAGCAGCGATCTCCTGCCGTCGCTCGTCGGCCTTGTCACTGACCCTGGCCGGCTCGGGAACCTGCACCCGCATCGTGTGGTCGTAAATTTCGTCTTCAACTTCATCCACAACCGGTGCCGTGACCACCTCGGTGTGGTCCTCTTCCTGGGCAGGCGCTTCCGACACCCTGGTGGAGTCCTGAAAAGTCTGCCGCCGGGGTTTGCGCTTGCTGATGACCTTGAACTTGAGG
>JAUVAM010000133.1 GCA_030591745.1 Deltaproteobacteria bacterium | reverse complement strand
TCGTGCTCGGGCTGCATGTCGCTGTCCAGGTACACCTTGATATCGATCTGGCCGTTTTCCTGTAATTCGCCGGAGATGCTGTAGAAAGCCCGCACTTCGTCCGTGGAGGCCAGGCCAAATCGGTGGGGATAGGCGAAAATGCCGCCCACCTCGTACAGATCGCCCAGGTTGAATGTGCCCTCGACCGAGACCGGCTCGCTGAAGGGGCCGCCCGAGATGACCCCTTGTACGTAGGCCAGCACGCCGAAGGGGCAGCCGCCGCAGCCGCCGCCCGGCTCATCTTCCTTGTGCTCCAGACCCCGCCCGCCGCCGCGGACCACGTGGGCCTCCTGGCAGTCGCCCGGGTTGTCCCATGCGTCCGAGCGGACCCGGTCCTCGCAGAGGCTCAACTGCAACCCATCGGTTCCGTCTTCGGCCCAGGTCGACTCCAGTACGGCCATCACCGCGTCGTCTTCCTCCGGGGTGAAGGTGATGCTGCCGGTGCCGCAGGCCAAAATGGCCAGCAGACCGAGCAGGCCAAAGCGGCGTGATGGGGAAAAGATGCTTCGGGGGTTCTTTTGTCGCGGGTTGTTCATTTCAGCGCTCCTGGCTTCAACGTGGTTGCTATATGACTTGCCTGACAAGCAAGTCCCGTGCCACCGTCTGATTTGAGAGATTACAATGACTTACGTCGGCACTCGTCAGTCTCCCGTGGTCGCGTCTATGACGGGGATGCCATGCCGGCCTCCGCTTGATTTTGGTTTTTGTCCTTGTCTGGGCCCTGTCAATTGTAGTGGCAGCCCTGGGCTGCTTCGAGGAAGGCTGTGTCCGTGGCGTCGACTGTGCCCGTGTGGTCGAGGTCGGCGCCTCCGCACCAGTCGTTGTTCGAGCGGCAGGCGGCATCGGCGTGCGAGGCGCGCGCGGCATCGAAGATTGTCGTGTCGGCTTCGTCCACCTGGCCGTCGGCGTTCAGATCAGGGCGGGCACAGCCCAGCGCGGCCCAGGTGCAGTCGAGAATGTCCGGCGCCGTGTTGCAAAGGGGCAGAGCGTGGAGAAGACGCGCGCCGCCCATGATCCGGTGGCGCGGCCGTTCCACGGCTTGCCAGGGGTGCTCGGCCTCGGGCACGCCTCGCGCCTCGTAGCCTTCCCCCTTGCGTCGCACCGGCGGCGTGTCCCCGTAGTGATCGAGATAGCGCTGCTTGACGGTTTCGCTAAGGCCTTGAAGGCGCTCTTCGACGGTGGCCTGGATCTCTTCGTCGGTGAGCAAGGCGGCGGGCAGGGTGTCGTCCATGGTCAGCCAGGATTCCAAATAAGCGACTTGTCCCTCCGGGATGCCGAAGTCGCCCAGATCCTTGGTCGGGGTTGATTCGAGGCCGCCATGGGCGTCCAAGAGGGCGGCCTCATAGAGTCGCTCGGTCAGCCGGTCGGGCCTGTTCTGGGCGTAGATGATGTCGGCGAAGACTCGCATCAGGGCCGTCAGGTCGCCGAGCACGCCGCGGGCCTGTGTGGCCAGTTCAGCGTCCCCCACGATGTCGGCGTAATACACCAGGGCCAAGGCGGCCAGCGAGATCTCGTGGAAATCGTCCTGGAAGCCGCCGATCAGTTCCTCGGCCATGCCCGGCGTTCCTTGCTCAAAGGAGCGCACCAGGTCAAGCCATGGCGTTCCGTAGATCTCCATCTGCTCCATGGTGGCCCAGTCCTCTCCGCAGAAAGCCTCCTCGAGTCGGCTACAAACGCGATCCCCGGGCGTGACTTCGCAGCTTACGTCCTGGCCGAGGGCGTCGACCAGGAGATACTCGATCGAACCTGGCGCCTGCACCTCGGGCAAGGGGAGAGCAAGCCCCTGCGAGGATATCGCGCGTGAGAGGTACGCCATCTGGCAGTTGGCCAGGATGCCCAGATCCTCGATTTCGGTCTCGCCGTCAGGGCGAACCGCCCCGCTGTTGATCAGCGTGTCGTACGGGTTGTGTTCGTCGACGGTCATGATCGCGTCATGCGCCTGGATCAGGTCGCCGATGCGTTGACCGGCTTCGAAGGCGCGCTGTGCCGCGGCGCGAAGGTCGGGGTCCGCGGTCGTGTCGTCTTTGGCCTCGCGCGCGGCCAAGAGGCCGAAGGCAAGGTCCGGGAAGTTGTCCCGCGAGTTGTGGTTGCCCCAGTACGCACCCGCCCAAGCGTACGGTGCCGGTGTGCGCATCAGCGAGGTGCAGCAATCGCTGGAGCGAAGGAAGGAGGGTAGCTCGCTGAAGCTGTATGTCGCCGCGTAGCGGCCGGTTTCCACCGCCGGCATGTAAGAGAAAAAGAAATCGGATGGGTCCTCGCGATAGGTGATGCGCACACCCTCGTAAAAGGTATCGAGGATTTCAGCCTCGAGGTTGGGGCTGTATGACTCGCCCGGGACAGCCGGTGCATCGTCTCGGGTCCGCGTGATCGTGCCGGTCCGGCCGTCGACCGTGCGGGTCCAGCCCGGGTAAACCATCCGTGCCGTCAGGCCGGGATGGCCGGAGATGGCCTCGAAGAAGCTCAGCCCGTTGAACATGCGGATCAAACTCAATTCCAGCGCGCGGCTTCGGAAGATCTTGAAGGCATGCCAGGTCGTCCAAATCGAGAACCCGATCCGGTTGTTGTCATTGGGACCGGGCACAACCTCGAACTCGTCACCCTGGCGCGCGATGCCCGCTTTGCCGATGGTGACGCCGAAGGTCGCGTCGCCGACGAGTAAGAAACGGTTGTGCGCCAGGGCAGCCCGCTCCACTCGCTCACGGTAGTAAAGCTGGAAGGCGCGGCCGGCAGCCTCCAGGTTGGATACCGGCTTCTCGAGGCCGGCGTCATTCGACGAGGTGCAAGCCCCGAGCAGGAAGGAGGAAATCAGCAGAGGACCAATCCATCGGTGATTAGTCATGTGAGTCCACGATCCGCTCGAAGACCAGCTCGCCGTCATCGCTGACGAAGCTTTGGGGGCAGCCGTAGACTTCGCAGATGCCGATGGCGCCCAGTTCGTTGGGATCGGGTGTCAGGTAGATGGCATAGCGGTGAGCGCCCACTCGGCAGGTGCAGGGAATCAATTCGCGCAGTGGCTCTTTGCAGATGGGACAGAGCATGTGCACCTTGGTTCCGTCGGGCAGCTCGTGGCCTTTTTTTCGATCATCGCCAACGATTGGGGAGAGATAGAAGTCCTTGCGGGGTCCGCCCTCGCCGCCGACTTCGCCACGGAGGTGGATGGCGGGCTTGCCGTCGAAGAGCATGCCGTGGACCATCAGGCTGTGCCCGTTGTGGCAATAGACATCGGGTACCCAAATCGTGTCGCCGTCTTTGCGGATGTGACTCTCGTCCGTGTAGGCATAGTCGTCTAAGTATTCTTCCAGCTTGACTCGTTTGGGTTTGGTCATCGTGTGTCTCCCGTTTGGGCCAAGGTCTTGGTGATCTTGTCCATCAGTTCCATCAGCTCGTTGGCTGAGCAGTTGGTTTTTTCCAGTGCTGACTTGTCGGTGGTCTCGGTTTTTAGATCATAAAGGGTGGCCACGATGGCGCAGCGATCACCCACCCTGAGCAGCTTGGTCGTCAGGGTTTTTTCGGCGGCCAGGGCTTTGCCCATTTCGAGCTGGCAGCTTTCGTCGTAACACTTTCGATAGCTTGCTCGTTTCTCCTGTGACAGGCGTTTGCGCAGTTGATCTCGTGGCACGACCTGGAACCGCCCGGTGGCGGTCAGGCTGGCGGCCAGATACTCGGTGAGCTGCTCGGTGACATTCTTTTTAAAGCGTTTGGATTCATCCCGGACATCAAAGACGGCCACGATGGGCTTGGGGCCGGCAGGAGTCACGGCGGGGGTCACGATCGGCTTCGAACGAAGTTTGGGCTGCCTGGGCTTGATCTTGGCGCGGAGGTGGGCCTTGTCGGGATCCGGGGGCAGGGCGATGCGCAGGGAACGCTGCTTGCTGGGTACGGTCAAGGTTGCTTTCTGTTCCAAATAGCCATCCCGAGCCGCGATGAGCTGAATTTCCCGGGACTCAGAGAGGGTGCTGCCTTTGGCCTTCAGGCTGGCGTCGATGAAGTAAAAGACCAGCATGCTGCCCAGGGCCACACCCAGCGATCCGTAGAAGGCGTATTTGGCTGCTTCGTTGTCGGTCGTGCCGTACCCGAATATGCCCGAGGTCGCGCTGGCCGCACTCGCCAAGCCGATGCTGGTCCACCACCATGCGGGGTTGATTCCTTCCGTGGTGGATTCATAGGGCACCCTCAGGTTGGTGGGGGCATAACCCAGGGGCTTTTTCTTTCCGTCTTCCAGTTGCCAAACATAGCCTCGGCTGGGATCCGTGCTGATGCGCACCTGCTGCACCAACTTGTCGGTCTTGGTGGAAAACAGGCAGCCGCCCAAGATCGATGACATGAGCAGCGGGGTCAGGAGCAGTGCAATTCGATGCAAAATAAACCTCCAATGATAAATTGACTTATCATAGGACGGAAGGGTCTGCTATATTCTAATGCTCAAAAAGGGGGCTGCATTCAATGTCCGATCAATCCGTATTCCGAGCCATCGAGTTCGCGGCCCACGCCCATGCGGGCCAGTATCGCAAACAGACACGTTTGCCCTACATCATCCACCCCATGAGCGTCGCTCGCATCCTCATTGAAGCGGGGCAGAATAGCCGGGTTGTGGTGGCCGGCCTTTTGCACGATGTTTTGGAGGACACGGAATGCAGCTATGACCAGTTGGAGGAGGCCTTCGGTCAGGAGGTGGCCGCCCTGGTTGCCGAGGTCAGCGAAGAGGACAAGAGTGCCGACTGGAAAGCGCGCAAGCTTGCCACCATCAACGGCATCGCCTCAGCCTCCGACGAGGCCATCTGGGTGGAGTTGGCCGATAAGCTCGACAACATCCGCTCCATCGCGGCGGATCAGGGTCGAGATGGTGAAAAAGTCTGGGAGCGTTTTAACAGCCCCAAGGAAATGCAGCGCTGGTATTACGAATCCCTGGTGAAAGGTTTTGATGCCCGATGCAGTGATCCGGACAGTCGTCGGGTCCTCGATTGTTTTGCCCAAGCGGTTCGCAAGGTTTTCGCTGACGATGAATGATGTCCATCACCGGGCTTTGAATCGATAGGCGCCTTTTTTGTTGAACCACATGCGCGGCATCTTGCCGCTTTCTTCGAACATGTCGTAACCCACCTTGAGTTCTTTCCAAAAGTTGATCAGCGCCGGCTTGTCGGCGAAGTCCTTCTGGAGTTTTTCCCACCCTTTGCCGGTCAAGCGGCCGGGAAACAGGTGAGCCAGGGTGCGTTTGCCCGAATGCACCGCCGTGTCCAGGCAGATGAGGTAGAGCTCTTCAATCCATCGGTCGGTCAGGGGGACGCAGCCGATGGTGACGCAGTTGCCGTGGATGCAGATGCTGCCGCCCCCGTCCCGGGATGTTTTGCGCAGCCTGTCCGAGCGATTGGGGTAGCTGACCAGCATGGAGAGCAAGTAGCTGGACCAGCCGTTGTAGGCGCTGATGTGATAGAAACCTTCGGGGACTTGATCATCGCCGCGTTGCCGTTTGGGTCCCAACTCACCGGAGCGCATGCAAATTTGGTAGTCCTTCAGGTGCACGAAGACCTGGCTGCGCCTGGGGCGGGCCCAGAGTTCGACGACATCTTCGTTTTTGAAGACCCGCATCAAGACCTGGCCGGGGGGGTAGTCAAGACCCGCTTCGGTGAAGATTTTGCGGATGTCTTCTGTCCTTCGTTCGCGGGCCTTGCGCACCCGGGGTTTGTCTTGCTGAGCCCGGGTGGGACGGAAGCGGATCTTGTTCTGTTTGGCGGGTAAGGCCTTTTTTGCGTCCGTGCCAGCCGGTTCGGCGGTCTTTTGAGCCAGGGCCTGGGAACCAAAGCTCATACAAAGGACAAGGATAATTAGAGTCTTTGCTCGCAAGTTTTCGCTCCTCTATTTCTTGATGGGGTAGCGCATGAAGGCGCCTGCCGCCACCAATAAACAACATCCAGCCACCGGGCCGCAGAGTCGCACGCCCAGGTTTTCCGTGGTCGAGGCGCCGAAGGCGGCAAAGAGCCATCCGGCAGTCAGCGGACCCAAGCCCGTGGCCACTTTCATGATCAGACCTTCCATGCCGTTGTACACGCCTTCGCGGCGGCGGCCGGTCATCTCTTCGTCCGCGTCGATCACATCGGCCAAGATGGGTCGGATGACCACCATGGCGATGGCGACGGGAAAGGCCGCCAGGCCGAATAGCGCCAAGGCCTGAAAGAGGGGCGCGGGTTGTGGCAACAGACCGATGAAGGCCATGCCGATGGTGATCAGGCCGAAGCAGACGAGAGCCAAGACGAAGAGCCGCTGTTTGCCCCAGCGCTTGACCAAGTAACTGACCAAGGGAAAAAAGAGGGCCGCGCCCATCAGGACCACCATCATCAAGTATCCGGCCGCAAGTTCCCAGTTGATAAGCCCGGCCTCGTTCACCGCGCCCAGCAGATTCAGGAAGGCGACCTCCGCTTCAGTCGGGATGCCGGCACCCAGTATTTTGGTGGAGATGAAGGGCGCGATGAAGACGGTGGTGGCGATGGCCATGCGGTAAAAGCCCACGCCAAAGACGTAGGGGCGGAAGGCCGGCAGACGGAAGGTGGAGGCGAATTCGCTGAGGGCGTTTTTTACGGCGGATTTATGGGGTCCGGCAGGGGCCCCTGCCTGGTCGGCGTGGCGTTCGCGTACGGACAGGATGCTGATGAAGAAGAAGAGAATGAGCAGCAGCCCGCCCGTGAAGGCCATGACCTGATAGCCGTTGCCGAAGGGGCCGAGGCCGGTGACCAGCAAAGCGGCGAGCAGAGGCGGCAGCAAGTTGCCGCCCACGGTGCCCAATACCTCGAAGATGCCCATGAAGGCGGAGATGCGCACCCGCTCGCCGTCAAAGGGCGTGATGTCGGGCAGCAAGGACAGATAAGGGGCGACCACCACGGTGAAGAAGAACCAGAAAAAGAACAAGGCCACTGTCAGGTTTACTGCGTTGGCCGTGCTTGGGCCGGATGGGTCAGGAGGCATCCAGAGAAAGAAAAAGCTCAGGGCCAGCAATGGGGCACCCACCGCCACCCAGGGTTTGCGCCGTCCGAATCGGGATCGGGTGCGGTCGCTCAGGTAGCCCACCACCGGATCGGTGATGCCGTTTATGGCGTTGCAGGCGAACCAGATGAGGCCGAAGAGGCCCGCGCCCACCAGGAGATGGGGCGTGCCGTCCGGGTTTTCGCGGCCGGTGTAAAAATAGCCCAGCCAAGCGGCCACCACCGTGGGGCTGAAGGTCACCCCGAAGTTGCCGCCGGCATAGAGCCACTGGCGCCAGGTTTTCAGCTGGCGTTCACTCGATTTCATAGCTGCCCAGGCTGCATTGGATGTCGCCGTTGAACAAGAGTTGATATCGCTCTTGTTCCAGTCCCATGGCCCGTTCGAATTTGCGGTCGGCCAGAAGGATGCCGATGCGATGGTTTTTGAGTTTCTGGAAGGTTTGACCCAGCCGCGTATAGAACTCCGCGTCGGTATCGATCTGTTTGCCGTAAGGCGGGTTGGTCACGATCATGCCGGCGGGGCCCAAAGGCTTGAGATCGAAGACCGAGGCCTGGGTGAACTCCACCTGGGCGCCGGCGGCTTGTGCATTGCGAAAGGCGGCGTCGATGGCCTCGGCGTCTATATCGGAAGCAAAGATGTCCGGACCCTCCGTGATGGCTTGCGCCTGGGCCTGTTCGCGCAATTCGGCCATTTTTTTCTTTGCGCTCTCATCATGGTTTGGCCAGCGCTCAAAGCCGAAATGCTCCCGGGATAGACCGGGTGCCACCCGTCGTGACCAGAGGGCGGCTTCGATGGCGATGGTGCCCGAGCCACACATGGGATCGACGAAGGGCCGTCGGCGGTCCCATCGGCTCAAGCGCAGCAGGGAGGCGGCCAGGCTTTCTTTCAGCGGGGCACGGGACGTTTTTTTTCGATAGCCTCGCTTGTGCAGCGATTCCCCTGCCAGGTCCAGATAAACCGTGGCCCGATTTTTTTTCAGATGCAAAAAGATGTGCAGATCGGGATCGTGGCGATCCACCGAAGAGCGCTCACCCGCCTTGTCTCT
>JAUVAM010000576.1 GCA_030591745.1 Deltaproteobacteria bacterium | reverse complement strand
GTCGACAACGACTGTTCGGACACCATGTTCCAGGTGGAGTTGGATTTTCCAGGCGGCGAGGCGGACTACCCCCTGGATGCGACCGGGACCGATGCCCTGGCCCGAAGTCGGATGGATGACACGATCGTGCGCTACGACATCACCCCCCCCGATGCGCCTGTCATCTTGGCTTCCGAACCGGTCTCGCCCAATGAAGAGAATTTTCCAGGCTTCACGGGCGAGGGTGAGATCCCTTGCCTCCTTCAGCTTTTCTCGGATCCGGCTTGCACCCAGGCACTGAGCATGCGCCTCCCCCTCTGGTCGAGCTCTTTCTGGGTGAACCCGCTGGGCATCGTCGTGCCCGACGGCAGCAGCATCTCGGTTCATGCGCACTCCATCGACAGGGCCGGCAATCTGAGTGCTTGCTCGACCCAGCCCTTCATCTATGAGGACGCAAGCAGCTTGGATTTTCCCGCCTGTGACGTGACCCTGGAGGGGGCGCTAAGTTTTGTCGAGCTGCAGGCCGCCCTGGATCAGGCGCATGCCGACAGGTTGCAGCATTTGGGCGATGACGTGGTCATGGTCTGTTTGGACGCCGGCGCGCTCGTGCAAACCACCGGGCCTTCCGGGGGGGCGAGGATCCGCATCCCCGGGGATGACATGATGCTTGGCTGCCTTTCGGGTCGCGCCACCCTGAACAACGGTCGCGATGACGATCAGCCCAGTTCCGCTGAAGCCCAGGGCGGGATTTCGATTGTGGGGCGTGAGCGGGTTGGATTGTTCAACCTGGACATCACGGTGCAGGGTCCTGACGGCTCGGCCCTGGAGGCTTCAGACAGCAGCTTGCTCTACCTTCGCGGCCTCAGCTTGGAGGCGAATTTGGAAAGCGGCACGGCTTTGTTCTTTCCTTCCGATCCGCAGACTTTGCGCTTGGCCGAAATGCGATCCTGTTATCTGGAAGCCTACACGGCCATGCGCAGCCGCAACCTGCGGCTGGGGCTCATGGTGGATACCGAGCTGCACTATCACGGCGGTGACGGCCTTCATTTGTCCAACTCGGCCATCCTGATCGGGGAGATTCGCGACTGCCTGATCAGTTCCGACGATCTGGACGAGGGCGGCACGGCCATCAACATCAATACGGCCAACCGGAGCGCAAGCATCCAAAAAATGACGGGCACCATCATTCGGCGCAACCCGACGGCCAGCAACGACAGCGGGCGGGCCCTGTGGTTCAGGCATTATGGTTGGGATGATACTTACGTCAGCACGCCCAACTTCCGCGACAATCATTTTTGTGGGCCCTGGGCTACCTTGCTGGATCCTGACCTCGGGCCCACCCTGGGCTACGATTCGTGCAAGATCGACGGAAGCAATGGCGCGGCCAGCGTGCCCTGGGGCGATGCGCGGCACGCGGCCGAAAACCCCGGATTCAATCTTCAATCCACCTGGGGCGGTGATTGCCCATGACGAGAGAGCCAATGGCGAAATTGTATTTGCAAATATTTGTGTGTTGTTCCCTGCTGAGCCTTGCGTCCTGCGGTTTGGATGTGATCGGACCCAACCGGGCTCCGGTGGCTGTTTTGCTGGCCGAGGCCAACAGCCAGGTCGGCATGCCGGCCATCATCGACGGCGGCGCCAGCTTTGATCCGGATGGGGATGCCATCACCTACACTTGGCGGGTCTTGCAGGGGCCGAGCGGTGCCGAAACCTCTTTTGGTTTGGAGGAGGGTGCGCGCACTACCTTTACCGCGCAGCAAGCGGGGACTTACCTATTGTCCCTGGTGGTTTCTGATGGACAGGCGGATTCCGAGCCCGCCGTGGCTCGTCTGCGTGTGGGGGATGCTTGTTTGACGGACGCCGACTGCGACGACGGCGATCTTTGCACCACGGACCAGTGCCTCGGTGGTGCTTGTCAAAACACGCCCCTGTCCGATTGCGGCGATTTGTGCCCGGACGACCCAGAAAAGACCGAGCCGGGGATTTGTGGATGCGGAGTGCCTGACGTAGATGGCGATGGGGATGGCACCCTGGATTGCGAGGATGGCTGTCCAGGGGATCCGGATAAAGTCGATGTGGGTCTTTGCGGTTGCGGGGAAAGCGACGCTGATTTAGACAGTGACGGGACGCCCGATTGTCTGGATGGATGCCCTGAAGACCCAAACAAAACCGAGCCGGGTGTCTGTGGCTGCGGCGTGAGTGACGACGATTTGACCACGGATACGGACGGAGACGGGGTGGTGGATTGCAATGACGGTTGTTATCAGGACCCGGACAAGATCGAGCCGGGGGTCTGCGGCTGCGGGACGCCGGAGGACCTGACGGACAGCGACTCGGACGGCATGCCTGACTGCGTTGACGGTTGCCCGGAGGATCCGGACAAGACAGAAGCCGGGCTTTGCGGTTGTGGTATCGCCGACGATTCCGGTGACAGGGACAATGACGGCGTGATCGATTGCCTGGACGGCTGCCCGGACGATCCGAACAAAACCGAAGCCGGTCTTTGCGGCTGCGGCGTAGAAGAGTTGGACACCGACGGCGACGGTGCTTGTGATGACCTTGATTGCGCGCCTTTCAACGCGGCCATCCATCCCGGCGTCACCGAGGTCTGCAATGGCATCGATGACAACTGCAATGGTCAGCGAGACGAGACGGGCTGTCCTTGCACGGTGCAGACCTTCCGCGACCATAGTTATCTCTTATGCCCTGGTAGAAACACATGGACCGAAGCAAGGGATGCCTGTCGGGCGGTGGGTTATGACCTGCTGACCGTGGATGACAGCCTGGAAAATGCTGCCGTGGTCGAGGGCATCGAGGCGCATCTGGGCGGCGCCGACACCTGGATGGGCTTCAATGATCGCGACGATGAAGACCAGTGGCGCTGGCAGTCGGGTGGGGGGACGGGCTACACAAACTGGGACGAGGACCAGCCGGATGACTGGTGGTTTAGCGAAGACTGCGGCATGTTATGGTGGTCGCCCAGTGGCCTTTGGAACGATGGAGATTGTGGAGACGAGTTGGCCTACATTTGCGAGTCGGATTGCGGGGCCGGCCTGGATTCGGACGGCGACGGATGGGGAGACGCCTGCGACTGTGCCCCGATGAATCCCTGGATTCACCCCCAGGGGACGGAGATCTGCAACGGCAAGGACGACGACTGCAACGGCGTCAAGGATCAGATCCCAGGCTGCCCTTGTACCACGGGGACGATGGCGGGCCACATCTACAGTTTTTGCTCCGAAGAGCTGGACTGGGATACGGCCCGAGACCGCTGCCGGGACTATGGCGGCGAACTGGTGACCCTCGATGATTCGAGCGAGCAGACCGCAATTTGGGAGGCCGCGGATCGTGTTCTTGGCGGGGTTGATACTTGGCTTGGT
>JAUVAM010000522.1 GCA_030591745.1 Deltaproteobacteria bacterium | reverse complement strand
GATGCCCCCATCGAAATCCCGGAAGGTGCCAAAATCGTATCCATCTCGCCCCCCATCAGCAACACCGGCACAGTCAAAGTAGTCTACCTGGTCCCCGACAAGGATTAAAAAAAACGCCGCGGATCACCCACGGCGTTTGTTCCTAAATATTTTGCGACGACCTGTTATTCCTTATCTGCCGCCTTCTTCTTTGTGCTTTTCTTGGTCTTCCGAGCGGTGCTTTTTTTCTCTTCGGGCAAAAGCTCGATGAACGCCATCGAGGCATTGTCTCCGCGCCGATTGACCGTGCGTACGATCCGAGTGTAGCCACCCGGTCGATCTTTGAATCGCGGGCCAAGGGTCTCAAACAACTTATCCAGGGCTTCGCTGACCACCGCAACGCGATCGCCATCTTTCACCCTGGTGGTCCGCAAACGCTTGGCCGCCAGGCGCCGGGCCGCCACTGTGTCATTCTTGGATAAGGTGATCAAAGGTTCCGCGATCCGACGCAGCTCTTTGGCTTTTTCCAAGGTGGTCAAAATCCGCTCGCTCACGAACAGCGATGTCACCATGTTACGAAACATGGCCAGACGATGGGACGTGGACCTGCCGAACCTTCTGCTTTTACGTTGATGTCTCATCAGGCCTCCTCCTGCTGCTCGGTTCGACCACGCTTCATGTCCTTGGGCGGCCAACCGTCAAGCCTCATACCGAGTGTAAGTTTCATCTCGGTCAAAATGTCCTTAATCTCCTTCAACGACTTCCGACCAAAATTCTTTGTCTTCAACATCTCAGCTTCGGTCTTCTGCACCAGATCACCGATGAACTTGATGTTGGCATTTTCCAGACAGTTGGCCGAACGGACCGAAAGCTCCAACTCATCCACGGAACGCATGAGCGTCTCAATGAGTCGCTCCTGTTCTTCATCCCGTTCTTCCTCAACCAGTTCATCTTCTTCCGGAAAATTGATGAAGATGGTCAATTGTTCCTTGAGAATCTTGCTGGCATAGGCCACCGCGTCAGCGGGCCGCAGACTGCCATCAGTCCAAACCTCAAGGGTCAACTTATCATAATCAGTCATCTGGCCAACGCGAGCGTTGGTCACCTGATAGTTGACCTTGCGGATGGGCGAATAGATCGAATCCAAGGGAATGACGCCGACTTCGTCCTCTTCCTGCTTGTTCAATTCGGCCGGCACATAACCCCGGCCACGGCAGGCGTGCATTTCCATCTTCAGATGACCACGCTCCGAGACGGAGGCAATGTGCTTATCTGGATTGAGTACGGTAACGCCGGCCGGCAATTTAATATCCCCGGCTTTGACTTCGCAGGGACCCTTGGCGTTCACGGTACAGGTGATGGGTTCCCAGCTTGAGATCTTGAGTCGGACTTCCTTCAAGTTGAGGATCATGTCCGTTACATCTTCGCTTACCTCAGGCACCGCGGTGAACTCATGGAGTACACCGTCAATTTTTACCGAGGTAAACGAAGCGCCCTGGATGCTGGACAAAAGCACTCGGCGCAAGGAATTGCCGATGGTCACACCGAATCCGCGCTCAAAAGGCTCGCCAACAAACTTGGCGTAATGTTCTGTAAGCGAATCCCGATCCACCAAAAGGCTCTTGGGCTTAATGAGATCGCGCCAATTCTTGGAAATTTCGGATGCCATGCTTCCTCCGTCCGCTGTTGCCTGCCAAAAAGGCGATGCCGCCGTCGCTACCAATTTACTTGGAATACAACTCGACGATCATCTGCTCCTCGATGGGCATCGTGATGTCTTCGCGGCTGGGATAGGCTTTGACCTCAGCCTTGAACTCATCTCGAGTCAACTCGATCCAGGCGGGGACCCCACGACGCTCAATGGCATCCAGAGACTCGATCATCCCCGTCATCTTGCGGCTGCGCTCGCGGACCTGCACCACATCTCCGGACTTGAGTACGGCCGAGGGCACGTTGAGTTTCCTGCCATTGACAGAAAAATGACCATGCCGAACCAATTGCCGCGCTTCATTGCGAGTGCGGGCAAAACCCATTCGGTAAACCATGTTGTCCATCCGCCGCTCCAACAAGCGCAGCAGATTTTCGCCGGTGATGCCCTTTTGGCTGGACGCACGATCGAAAGTCAGCCGAAATTGCTTTTCGAGCAGACCGTAGATACGCTTTACCTTCTGCTTCTCTCGAAGCTGCTTGCCGTAAGACGAAAATTTCACTCGTCCCTGACCATGCTGGCCCGGCGGGTAAGGTCGACGATCCACCGAACACTTCTCACTGAAACAACGATCGCCCTTGAGAAACAACTTAAGCTTCTCTCGACGACAGAACCTGCAAACTGAACCGGTGTAACGAGCCACGACTTCCTCCTCGTCCCGCTGGACTTAAACCCGGCGCCGCTTCGGCGGCCGGCATCCGTTGTGGGGAATCGGGGTCACGTCTTTGATCAAGGTGATCTTCAGCCCCGAAGCTTGCAATGCGCGAATGGCTGCTTCCCGCCCGGCACCCGGACCCTTGACATGACATCCCAATTGCCGCATGCCATGGTCCTGTGCCTTCTTGGCAGCATCCTGTGCCGCCAATTGTGCGGCAAAAGGAGTGCTCTTACGAGAACCCTTGAACCCACGTGTTCCGGCACTCGCCCAAGAAACCACATTGCCAGCCACATCCGTGATGGTAACGATGGTGTTGTTAAAGGTCGCCTGAATATGGGCGATCCCACTTTGAATATGCTTTTTGACTTTCTTTTTCTGCTTTGCCATGGCCTACTTCCTCACGCCTTTCTTCTTCACAATGCTGCGGCGCGGGCCCTTGCGAGTACGCGCGTTGGTGTGGGTACGCTGGCCTCGAACAGGGAGACCCCTGCGATGGCGCAGGCCACGATATACGTTCATGTCCATCAAGCGCTTGATGTTCATCGAGATTTCTCGACGCAAGTCGCCCTCAACCTTGTACTTTGAATCGATGAACTCACGCAAGGTCTTCGCGTCTTCTTCGCTCAGATCGTCCGTGCGCTTGCTCGCATCGATTCCAGTGCCCACGATAATCGCTTGGGCTCGGGTATTCCCGATGCCGTAGATGTAGGTCAACGCGATGACAATCCGCTTATTCCTTGGCAGGTCAACGCCCGCAATACGTGCCATAATACAGCCTCCTTGACGCCTGCGTGGGTTCCATCAACCCTGGCGTTGCTTGTGCCGCGGGTTGTCGCAATCGACCCGCACGATACCTCGACGCTTAAAAATTCGACATTTGTTACACATCTTCTTTACAGACGATCGTACTTTCATCATGCCTCTCCCTCGGCCCAACGACTGAGCACGATGGGGTCGTTTTTGGTAACCGCCACCGAATGCTCGAAATGGGCCGATAGTTTGCCATCTTGGGTCACCTGAGTCCAGCCATCTTCTGCAGACTCCACCTTCCAGGTGCCTTCGTTGATCATCGGCTCAATGGCGATCACCAAACCAGGCCGGAGGCGCAGGTTGTTACCCGAAGTCCGATAATGGGGCACCTGGGGCTCTTCATGCAATGAGCGCCCAATGCCATGCCCGACAAAATCCCGGACCACACTAAAACCTTTCTCTTCCGCATAGTCCTGGATGGCTTCACCGATATCGCTCAAACGATTGTTCGGCTTGACCACCCGAATGGCACGCTCCAAAGATTCACGGGTCACATCGATCAGCCGCTGGGCCGTCTCGTCGATGGCTCCCACCGGGATGGTGACCGCGGAATCTCCATAAAACCCGTCCATCAGCACGCCAAAGTCCACACTCAGGATGTCTCCCTCG
>JAUVAM010000525.1 GCA_030591745.1 Deltaproteobacteria bacterium | reverse complement strand
TGCCCGTCCAAATCAAGGTCAACCGGGCATCGCGCATCAGGCGCTCAATGGGATAGACATCGGTATAGCCGATGCCCCCCATGATCTGCATGGCGTCATTGACCGTGTCCCAACCCGCCTGGGTACAGAACTTCTTCGCCTCGGACACCAGGCGACGGGGATCTTGACCGCTGTCTGCCTTGAGCGCCGCGGTATAAAGCAGCGCTCGAGCTGCATCCAGGCGGGTCACCGAATCCGCCACACGGAAGCTCACGCCCTGAAATTTGCGAATCTTCTTGCCGAAGGCCTCCCTGTTCTCGCTATAGCGAGCGGCCACCTCCATAGCGGCCCGAGCCAGGCCCAAGGCCCCGGCAGCCGAGGTCAAACGCTCCGGCACCATCATGCGATTGAATACCTTGGCCCCCTGATTCAGCCCCCCCACGATGTTGGCGGCGGGCACCCGAACCTCGTCAAAAAATATCCGCGCCGTGCCGCCCCCCCGAGTGCCCATCAGGCCGTAAATGTACTCGACCTTCAGGCGCTCGTCTCGCTCAACCAAAAAGGTGCTGATGGCTTTGTGATCGGGCGCTTCATCGTCGGTCCGCGCGTAAACGAGAAAGACATCAGCGCCCTCACCGCCCACGATAAAACGCTTTTGGCCCGTGAGCACATAGTGATCCCCGTCCCGCACCGCCTTGCAGCCAACGCCAAACACATCCGATCCGCCTCGGGGCTCGGTCACGGCCTCGGCCGCGAAAAGGTCCGCGGCCAGGATGCCTTTCAAGTATTTCTGCTTCTGATCTTCATTTCCGAAGGCCACCAGGGCCTCACCCACGATGGAGGGCATCACGTAGTTACAGCCCAAGGCCGTGCCCAGCACCCCGACCTCTTCGATGGCCGCCACCTCGGCAGTCCAGGGCAAGCCTCGACCGCCATAGGCTTCAGGAAAACGCAGTCCCAAAAGGCCACGACGCGCTGCGGCCTTAATGAAATCCTTGGCGAAACGAATCTCTTCGCGGTCCATTTTCAGCAAGAGGTCAAAAGGCACTTCTTCTCGAAGAAAGGCACGAGTCTCCTCGACCAAGTCTTGGGTTTTTTGATCCCAAAGAATATGCATACCAACTCCGAGGCCGCGGCGCGTGGTCAGCACGGCAGCGTTTTTCCTTTGTCGTTCAACACAGTATCCAAGGCCCAGGCAAGCTGTCAAACAATCCATCACAGGGGAAGCCTGCTTCGCCCTCCTGGTTTGACGGCCCCGGGAAGCGGTGATATGTGGAACAAAAACCGGAAGGAGCTGTACATGCAACGAAAACTCCTGATTCTTGGATTTGTGACTTTCTTGGCCGGTCTGGCCTCCTGCTCGAGCTGCGAGAGCGGCAAGAACAACCTTCTTGCTCTCATCCCAGCCGACGTACCTGGTGCGGTGGTCCTGCCCAATTTGGCCAAAACCGTCGGGGACATCAAGACACTGAAAGACAAGTTCTCGGTGGGACCCATGGCCTTGGTACTGACCTCCAGCCACAACGAGCTAAAAGCCATGCTGGGCTTCGACCCACTGCAGGTCGAAGAGCTAAAAAAGCTGGGCCTGGCCCCGGAAAATGGCCTGGCCATGGTGCCGGCACCTGAAGAAGAGGCCTTCATTGTCCTGGGCATCTCCGACCGAAAAGTCTTCGAAGCAGAAATCAAAAAACGCCTCAAAGAAGCCTTCGCGGCCGATCAAATTCAAACAAGCAAGCATGATGGCTTGAGCTTTACCTCGGTGGGTAGCCAGATCGACAAGGCTTTCTCCGCCCGACTGCATTATGCCTTTGACGGCAAATTCGCCCTACTGGCGGGCCCCAAAGCCGACCTGAAAAAACTGGCGCGCTTGTCCAAGCTCAAAACCGAAGAGAGCCTGCTGGGGGCCAGTTGGTACAAGAGCCTGACTGCCAAATCCCCCGTGGACGCCGACGTCCTGGTTGTGGTCAATGGCCAAAAGGCCGAGGCATTGCAGGCTCAAGCCGGACTCTTGAAGGAATACATGGACGAGGGCATGGCCTTAGCGGTTGGTCTGGCACCCAACGGACTGAGCCTGGATCTCTTCGTGGGCCTGGACAAGGACTCAGCCAGCCGGCTGGCCGGTTTCGCCGAGGGCGTGAAGGACGAACACTTAGAGCGCTACCTGCCGGCCGATAGCGTAGCCGCCATCAAGCTGCGCCTCAACATCGGCAAGGTGCTGGATCAGGCTCTGGGCTTGGACGCCGGCTTCAAGGCCGAATATGACAAGTCTTTGGCCGAAGCCAAACGTGCCCTGAAAACGGATGTGGAAGCCAGCACGGTGCGCAACCTGACCGGCAATTTCATCATGGGCCTGTCTTTGGGCAAACCGGACACCATCAACCGACTCTTGCAAAGCATCATCGCTCAACAAGCGCCCACCAAAGAGGCGGGCGAGGCCATGCGCATTTTTGCCTGGGCTCAGGTCAAAGATGCGGCCGCTTGGCTGCAAATCTTGGACAACGTGCTGGGCATCGCCACCCAAAGCCAGCCCTTGAAGGCCAGTAAGAAGAGCGTAGGCGGCCTGCAGGCCACCCAGCTCTCCTCACCGGACATGCCGACCGAAATCTTCCTGATGAACAAGGGCGATCTGATCGGTGTTTGTGTGGGCAACGGATGCCTGGAACAATCGGCCAGCCTCATAAGCGGCAAGGGTAAAAAATTGCCCGACCAAATGAGTGCGGGCGCGCGCAAGCTCTTCGACGAGCCATCCAGTCTGGTTTCCTACCTGAACTTCACGCAGATGCGCGAAGTGGTCCAAGGCTTGGACACCAATGCCTTCGGCGATGCCGGTTACATGGCCAAGATGGCCTTCGGCATGGCCATGACCGTCTTGCAAAACATCAAGGAGCTCTCGGGCGTCGTTCGCCTGGAAGGTGGAGGCCTGCGCCTGGCCGGGCACCTGGAAATCCAGTGATCCAACTCGAACATGTCGTCCGCGCTTACGGGCAGGGCGATGCAAGCACCAAGGCCCTGAACGACCTCAGCCTCCAGGTGGAAGCCGGGGGCTTCGTCACCATCGTGGGCACCTCGGGATCGGGCAAAACCACCCTGCTCAACGTCATCGGTGGTCTGGATTCAGGCTACGAAGGCAAAGCGAAAATTTCGGGCCAAGACCTCAAGGCCATGTCCGATATCGAGCTGAGTCGTTTTCGCAACGAGACGGTGGGCTTCGTCTTCCAGCATTTCCATCTGCTGGAGCACTTAGACGCGATGCACAACGTGGCACTCCCCTCCTTTTTCTCCTCATCAGAGGGACCGCAACTCGAACGGGCAGAAGAAGTACTGGTCCGGGTCGGCCTGCAGGACAAGCTCAATCAGTTGCCCACCCAGCTCTCGGGCGGGCAAAAACAACGGGTGGCCATTGCGCGAGCCTTGTTCAATAAACCCAAGCTCATGCTCTGCGACGAGCCGACGGGCAACTTGGACACCCACACCGGTGCCCAAGTCATCTCTCTGTTCGAATCGCTGAATACCGACGACGGCCTGACCGTGGTGGTGGTCACGCATGAGGATTTTCTATTCAAGCACGCCAGCCATACCATTCGACTAGAGGACGGGCGGATGGTCGCCGAGGGAGCCGACGCATGAAGCTTGGCAAACTCGCAAGCCTGGTGCGCCAAAACATTCGGCGCAACCGGAAGAACATGGCCTTCTCTGCCGTGGGCCTCGTGGTGGGCATCTCCAGTTTCTTTTTCTTCATCTCCTTAGGCGACGGCATCAAAC
>JAUVAM010000416.1 GCA_030591745.1 Deltaproteobacteria bacterium | reverse complement strand
TTAGTCATCGTTCCCTCCATTGGTTATCCCGATTATTCGGGCTCTTGCCGCACCATGTCAAAAAAAGTCCGGCTGGTCAGTTTGGACGAAAGTACTCCCCTTGACGCGGCATGTCAAGCGTAATTTTCTAAGATCATTTTTTCGAGGCATCCAGGCGCTTGATCCGGTCCGAAATGTTCATGCGACCCACCAGGTAGCGATTCAGCAAGGCCAAAAGCCTGTGATAGGCCTCCTCATCCCGCAGCACCCCATCCAGCACCAGGGTGCCCCCCAAGAATCCCAGGTCCACACCACCAAGGCCCTCGTCTTTCATCCTCTTTTGCAATCGCTGCAATTGCTGACGCAGAACCTCCAGATCGAAGCTCAGCTGTATATCTCTCGCCTTCAGATCGGCCACGCTTAAATGGGACTGCAAGGCCTCCAGGCAAGCTTGATTTTTCACCTGGCAATTCAGCCACAACTTTGTGTCTGGTTCACAAAGGCATGCTCGACGAACCGGCTGTCGGTCAGGTTTGCGAAGCGTCGGTCGTTCTTTGCCCACTCGAAGCGACCAAAGAATGGAAGACTTGAGTCGCGGATTCGAAAAAATCAACAAACCCTCGCCCTCGGCCAGGCCCTTGACGAAGATCTCCGTGGCCTGCCGAAGCACACGCACCTCGGCCAGCCCCGCGGGAAAAACATGGACCTGCCAGTCCCCGGACATCGTGGGCAGAATGCGATCTTCGCCCAAGACCAAAAGCACCACTTCGTCAGCCGGGCGGGCCTGAGCCGGCAGGGCCCACAGGCCCCCCATGAGCAACCCGCACAAAATCACCAGAACGCGATTCATGGTTTCTCTCCAGCAAGCGGAATGAACTGACACAAGGACTGACCTGCCTGCACCCGCGAACCAGGATGCAGATCAAGACAGCGAAGCTGGCCGGCCTCCAAGACCCGCAAGCTCAATCCTTCCATATTGCGCCGAGCCGCCGCAACCGCCTCGATGGTGAACTCCAACTTGATCTTGTCCACCTCCAGCTCGGCCGCCGCCCGCATCTCAAATAGTTCACCCGCCGAATGGGCTTGACGCAAGGCCAACTCGGCCGCCTCACGGTCCAGACGAGCGGCTTTCTCAGCCAAGGCCCCGCGAAGACCCACCCCCGGCAAGGCCAAAAGTCGAGCCCGCTCCAGGGAAAGAGACCGACGCGTTTGCTCTGTCTCCAACTCAAAACGCTCCAGGCCCTGGGCGGCCAGGCGCTTGTCCAGGCGCACCTGGGCCAAAGCCTCCCGATCCCGAGTCCGGCGAAGATCCACGGCCACGGGCTGCGAGTCAAAACGCGCAAACTCATCGCCTGCTTTGAGTTCCGCATCCAACGGGGCCACCCAAGCCAGACGCATTTCGGACTGCCTCGGCCATTCGGGCGCATACAAAGTTTTCTGGCGACCCGCAAGCTTCGCCCTTAGCCAAACATCCGGCAAAAAAGGCCCCTCCTGCTCAGGCGGCAAGCGCAGGGCCCATGTCTGACCAGGCTTGAGGCGCGCTTTTCTCGGGGCAATCACGATACGCTGCAAACCAGAACCCGCAAGGGGGTGAAAACCTTTTACTTTCCCCTGCCACAACTTGCCCTGGTCGCGGCGCTTGAGGATCACACGATCTCCCAGGCTCAAAGCATAAGCATCATGCACGGGCAGCTCAGCCACCAGCTCCAAACGCTTGTCAATCACCAAGCTGGCAACCAAAGCCCCCAGCCGCAGGCGCCCACCCGGTCGAGCCTGAAGGTCTTTCAGCCGGCCGGCCTTCGGCACCTTGAGGCGATACGCCGCCGCCGCATCCGCCAAATCCGCCAAACCCATCTGGGCCTGGCGAACACGCTCAGCGCCCAGATCCTTCACCGCCGCCAGCAAGAGCGCACTGGCCGTCATGCGTCTTTCCAGTGCCTCGACTTCAAAAGCAGCCCGCCGCGCGGCAAGCTCCACCAACTCCGAATCCCGCTTGGACAAAACGTTCTTTTTCTTCTTGTTCAAGCCGGCCTTCTCGGCCTCAATGCGGGCCAAAGCCAAGCGCCCAGCCAGTTTTTGTATTTTCTCCGCCATGCCGGCCTCATCCCTCAAGGCCTCGCTCTGCACAAGCTTCAAGCGTCGCTCCACCACCATACGCAGGGTTTCTTCCGGAAAGTCCAAACGAGCCCAAAGTTCACCCGCCTTCAGGCGATGCCCGGAATCGGCCGTCTCCACAAGCTTTACGGAATGAGCAGAGGGAACAAAACCAAAGAGGCCTGGGAGATGTCTGGGCACCCTCAGCTCCAGGACCTCTCGCGCTTCTACTTGCAAGGGCAGCCAGCGCTCGATGGTTTTCCCTTCAATAGCCGGGGTCTGTTCTTGGGCGATGCCCATGGCTGGCAAACACAACAAAAGACCCACGGAAATTACAAAACGACCCATCAACGCACCTCGATGCCCCACCGGCGATGCAAGCCCCCCACCGCCAGATGCAAATCACAAACCGCTTTGGCCAATCTCACCAGTTCACGCTCTTGCTCGATCTCGGCCTCGTCCAACTCCTTGAGGAACTGCACGAGATCCTTCAAGGCCGCCACACCGGCCTTGTACTTTTCCTGCTGGGCGAAAAGCTTACGCTGGGCCAAGCGGCTGACCCGCTCCGCCAGGCGCAAAGAGGCCTGGGCATGCAAGATGACGCGGCGCTGTTTCCGGATGGCAAAACGCAAACTCTGTTCGACTTGCTCTTGCTCCAGCATGCTCTGGCGCAAAGCCAAGCGAGCCGCCGCCACCCGACTGTCGTCGAGCCGATCAAACAAGGGCATGAGCAGACTCATGCCAACGTAAGCCTCCCTATCGTCCCCCGCGCCCATCCGTGCCCAGCTCGCGCCCACGCTCTCGGTCACACCGTTCAAGCGAAGGCCCACTTGCAGGTCCAGTCCCGGCATGCGCTGGTTCTCCTCGACCCGCAACCGAACCCGAGCCGCGGCGAGCTGGGCCTGCACCGCGCCCAGGCCCGGATGAAGCATCAGGCCCTCACGTTCCAAATCCTCAAGCGCCGCCGGTTGCAGGGCCAAAGGATCCGGTCGCTCGGCGGCCACCAGGCCGACGGCCTGCTCCGGCTTTCCCTGCAGCTTCTCCGCCAGCTCCAGCCTGGCCGCCACCTGCTGCTGCTCGGCCGCGATGAGTTTTCTCTCGAAGCTCACCAGGTTCTCTTCCACCACATAGATGTCATGCTCGGGCAAGAGTCCTCGCCGAATATTCTCGGCCGTGTCTTTGTGCTGCTTGCGAGCTCGCTCTAAGGAACGCTGCTTGACCGCCACGTCTTGCTGGCTCAAGTACAAGCCCCAGTATGCGTGCTCCACATCCCGCAGCAGAAGGTTGAGGCGAGCCCGAAAATCCTCAACGGCCACCCGATGACTCAAGCGGGCCAAGCTCAAGCCCGCGAGCTGAACGCCCATGCCCATACCCCGTAGCAAGGGCTGGCTCAAACCCAACTCCAGCCGGGCCGCGTGTTCCGGATCCAAAGAGGCCCCCGGATCGCTTGTGCCACGGCGGTGGTTGGTCAAAGACAAATTCACGTCCGTACCCACCGGGCTCTTCCAGTTGGCCGCCATATCGTAAGACAAAGTGCCCGTGTCCACGGATCCGTCGTCGCCCGGCCTGCGCTCATCCGCATAAGCCAGATCAAAACCCAAGGTCGGCCAGTAAACAGACTCCGCGGCCTTGGCCAAAAGAGCGGCCTGCTCCCGGGCCAAACGCTCCCGCTCCAAAGGCAAGGAACGAGCAGCAGCCAAGCGCAAGGCCTCAGCCAAGCTCATCTCCTCGGCCGAGGCCGAAGCGGACAAGCAAAAAATCAGAACAATGAATACGAAAAAGTGCTGGTTCCGGGTCACATGGGGATGTTGCCGTTTTTCCGAGAAGGCCGCAACTCTCGTTTGTTACGTAACATGGAGAAGGCCTCTAAAACCCGAGCTCGTGACTCACTCGGGCGAATGACCGCGGTGACGTAGCCTCGTTCGGCTGCCTTGTAGGGATTGGCGAAGAGATCTTCGTACTCGTCTACCTTCTCGGCGAACTTGGCGTCTTTGTCCTCGGCCGCAGCGATCTCCTTGCGGAAAATGATGCGTGAAGCACCCTCGGCCCCCATGACGGCGATCTCGGCGTTGGGCCAGGCGAAGACGCAGTCCGCACCCAAATCCGTCGAGCACATAGCCAGGTAAGATCCACCATAGGCCTTGCGCGTCACCAGGGTCACCATGGGCACGGTGGCCTCCGAGTAGCACCAGAGAAGTTTTGCACCGTGGCGGATGATGCCCGAATGCTCCTGCTCAACGCCCGGCAGATAGCCGGGTACGTCCACCAGGGTCAAAAGCGGAATATTGAACGCGTTACAAAAACGAATAAATCGCGTGGCCTTGTCCGAGGCGTTGACGTCCAAGGCCCCGGCCATCACCATCGGTTGGTTCGCCACCACGCCCACGGGCATGCCGCCCATGCGGATGAAGCAAACGATCATGTTGGTGGCAAAAAGTT
>JAUVAM010000244.1 GCA_030591745.1 Deltaproteobacteria bacterium | reverse complement strand
TCAAGGGCTGGCTTTTGGCCGAGGGCTTGGATCAAACCCTGAAAGTCATTCTTGGCGAGCATTGGGTGCGGGTTGATTTGTGCCTGGGCGAATGCAGTGACTCCTTTTCTGCTGTTTCGCCCGAATTGGGACCTCAGACCCCGGCGTTTTTGGCATTTGCTGCCCGCGGCGAAGGTTTGTATGTGCGTCGTTGGCGTCTGCGTGAGTTTTTTGCTGTCCGTGGCTTGATTGGGTTGTTTGAGGAATTGGAAGAGGTTTCCGCCGAGGAGCGTGTTCCCTTGTCCTTTGCATTGCATCGGCGTTTGTTAGGCCGATGGTCGGCCACGGGGCCGAAGCCTGGCGATGTCATGGACCAAAGCGTCTTCGTCGATGAAGAGGGGGGCGATTGGCGCTTGATTGAGAGCCATGCGGAATCCGGCGGCAGTTGGGATGTGCCCGAGGTTTACGCGGCAGGTGGCGCGGGCCAGGCTTGTTTGGACCGTCTGGTGCTTCACTGGTTGAAGGAGAAGCCCGAAGATCTGCAATTGGAACAGCCCGCGGAACGCGAAGATCTGGAATGTGCGGCGGCGGATCCGGTCACCCGTCTTCTGGCTGAAGAGATGCGTTGGATGCGCCTGCGCTATCGGGCCCGGCGTTTGGCTCTTTTGGGAGAGCGTTCCCGGGGACTTGTTTTGTTGAAGGAAGTCTGTGAGCAGGGCTCGGCGCGGGCTTGTGAGCTGGCTCTTGCCTGGCATGCTCAGGCTGAACCCGAGTTGTTTGCAAGTGAACTGAAGGAGGGATTTGCGCCGCCTGCCTTCGGTTTGGTCCGGCGTGTACTCTTGGACAGGGCGGGTCGCTTGCGTGGCGCGGAAGGACTGGAAAAGGGTGAGCCCTTTCAGTTGTGGATCGATCATCGATGCCCCTGGCGGGCCTTGGCTCCGCAGCTTGTGGTTTTAAGCGCGGGGCGGGCTGAGCCGCGAGTCCCCGTGGCCTTGAGGGATCCTGTTCGTGGGCTTCGTCTTTTGTCGGTCTGGCTGGAGGGGCCGAAGAAGGCGGACGGAAGGAAGCTGGGTGGTCTTTCCCGTCTTGGGCAAGGGCAGGCGCATGCCAAGACGAGCACCCGTGTGGAGCTGGTGCTCGACGGGCTGAAGCTTCAGTTTCGTGGCCCGGGGGGGCAGGTGGTTCTGCCCGCCCCGGCCGCTTGTCAGAAGATCGACTGCTGGAATCTGGATGCCTTGAAGAAACTTTTGACCAATGATCGCATTGAGAAACTCAATCCGCGTTTTATCATTCAGGCCACTGGGGCGACGCCCTGGGAAAACGTGGCGACTTTGATGCTTTTGCTGAGAGAGCTGGGCGCGGAGATCTTGGTCAGCCCGCGTGTCTTGTAGGTTTACTCCTCTACCGCCAAATGGCAGTGGCCTTCGCCCGAGTGGCCCAGGGTCTTCACGGCTTCGATGAGCTGGGTGAACGTGGGCGCGTCCATGGCTGCCTCAAGCTGCGCCTGGTCCATGTTCAAGCTGTCGTCTTGGGCCAGGGCAGCGAAGGGGCCGAAGCCGATGGCCACGTAGTTGATCGTCTCTTCGTCAATCGGATCCGCCGGGCCTTCATCGAAATCACCGAAGATGTGATCGAAGTGAAAAGTCATTTGGGCCTCGGCTTCGGCGCCTTCGGCCAAGACGCCCGCGTCTTCGTTGGGGCCACAGGACTCGTAGTGCATTTCTTCGGTGAAGCGCAGCTCGAACTGGATGGTCTGGCCTTCTTTTTGGGCTTGCCCCACCAGGCGAATGCTTGCACCCAAGGCCTCCGGCGCCATGCCCATGGATTCTTCCGAGGTGGGCAGGATGTCGAAGTTCAGCCGGTTGTAGTTGCCGATGGGCGCGTCCTCGATTCGGCCCAGCTCGAAGGTGGGCTGCTTGAGCGACAGCATGTATTCGCCCAGGAGGGCGACGTGGGCCGCGCCGTCGGGGATCTCTCCGTGGGGGTGGCCACCGTGGCGCAGATCCGTGCTCAAGGCTTGTTCCACCACTTGATAGGCGGTGGGGCCTTGCACGTTCACCTGCACGGTGTCGAAGTCGATTTGCCAGCCGTCCTCGCTGACGAAACCGTCTCGGACGAAGTCTTCTCCGTTGGCGGTGATGACAAGCGTACCCACCGGCGTGTCTGTTTCCGCGCCGCAGGCCGCCAAGGCCAGGAGGGCGAAGCTCGCCCCAATCCAAAGTTTCCATTGTGATTTTCTCATGATTTTTCCACTCCGTTCATTGTGGTTATAGGTACCATGTCAAAGTGATGCGGGCGGCAAAGGGTGTGCCTGCCGTGACCTGCAATCCTTCGATGATTTCTGCTTCGGGGGCGGGTCGCACCGGATAGGCGAAGACCGAGTCGTACCAATCCGTGTTCAACAGGTTTTCGATCATCAGGCTGAGCTCGATTGATCCCAAGCGGTAGGACAGCATCAAATCCAGCAGATAGCTGGCTTTGGAACTCAAGTCCAAGTCGTGATCCCGGGGTCCGATAAGTCGGCCCCGAAGCGTACCGCTCAGGCCGAAGTTCGAGCGATAAGCCACCAGGTTGGTCATGAGCCAGGCCGGTGCGTTGGGGATGGGGCCCCAGCCGTCTTCCTGTTTGAGTTGGGTCCAGATGGCAAACAAATCAGTGGCCAGGATCAATCCCTCGATGGGCTGGATGCGGAATTCCAGCTCGGCCCCCGCCCGATGGCTCTGTCCCCGTTGCACCGTCGCACCGAACTCCGGGTCGAAGATCAGCTCTTGATCCTTGTGCATCCACCACAGGCCGCCCACCAGGCTCAGTCGCTTGTCCCAAGCCTGCCAGCGTGTGCCCAATTCCAAGCCGGTGGCCGCGGGCATCCAGAATTCGGCGTCGTTGGCTTGATCGCGGGCCGGTCGACTGACGAAGCCCCGGCCGAAGTTGGCAAAGAGCGTCAGGTCTGTCGAGGCCGCATAGATGGCCGAGAGCTTGGGCGAGATGGCCAGGGCCGGCTCACTGGCGGAAACCGGGCTTTGATCTCGCGTGACCACCCGGTTGGTGTGGATGTCCAGCTCGCTCACGTCCTGGACGCCCTCGGCCTGGACCCAGTCCAAGTCCAGGCGCAGGCCGCCCACGAGGGTGAAGTTTTCGCCGAAGAGCAGTTGCTCATGGGCAAAGAGACCGAAAAGCTGTTCGTGGATGCGGTAGTGGTTTTTGAGGTTGATCCGTACGCGATCGACCGTGTTGGCTTGGCTTTGCCAAATGGCGTCGTAGCGCCAGTCCACGCCAATCTCCGTACTCAGGGCCAGATCCCGAGCCACAAAGGAGTCGGCCCGCCGGTAGCGCAGCCCCAGGCCCGAGGTGTAGCGCGCGTCGCTTTGTTCGAGTTGATCGCCTTGGATTGGGTTGAAATAGAAAAAACTGTAGTTGGAAAAGATGCGGGTGTCTTTGAACTGCCAATGAGCCAAGAGCTCAAGGCGTCCGCCGGCCCAAGCGCGCCCCAGGCGAAGGCCCATGAGGTGCCGGTCCACGTCCACCCGGTTTGAGTCATCCAGGGAGGCGAAGCGACCGACCAGACCGTTTTCAATCCAAGCCGCAGGCAGGGTGTCGGCAGCCTGGGAGCGAGCCCGGTAGCCAGCGTAGAAGGCGTCCAATCGCCAGGGCCCTTGCCGGCGCTGCACGCGCGCCCAAAGACGGGCCGCTGAGAGCTCCCCTGGGTCGGTGAAACCATTCGATCGCTCGGCTTGCAGGGCGAGATGAGCGCGACTGCTGTCGCGTCCAAGCCATAGCTGGGCCAAGCCGGCCATGTTTTGGAACATGCCCAGGCTGGTGCTCAGGGCCGCTCGCTGTCCGATGGGGGCTGTCGGATCACTTGAAAACTCAACGGCGCCGGCGGTGGCGAAGTTGCCCCATCGGGCATCGTAGGGGCCCTTAATTAGCTGAATGCGTGAAATAACCTCCGGGATGAGGAAGTGAAGATCCAAATAACCTTGTCCATGCACCTGGGAGATTTCGTTGATGGGCACGCCGTCCAGCCGAACGGCCAGATCCTGACCATGCTCGGCGTCGAAGCCGCGCAGAAAAATTTGGTGGGCCTTGGCGCCGCCCGTGTGCTGGGTGATGTGCAGGCCCGGCACCAGCCGCATGAGATCGCTGGCTGTCTTGTGGGGGAAGGTCTTAAAATCCTCGTCCCTCAGGGTTTGATCAGAGGAGGCCGTCATGGGCCGCTGACCCATGATCAAGATGGCCTCAGGGTTTTCTACTTCCTTTGTTTTCTCTTCTTTTTCTGTTTCTTCTGCAAAGGCCTGGTGGGTCCAGATCTGTAACAGGATGACGCAGATGGCGAGAAGGCGAGGTGACATAATTATTTGCACACGTGACATGATATACGATAACGTAACACGTAGCACGGGTTGACTGGTGAGTCAAAGAAAATCGCGAGATGAGTCACGGAGGTTGCTCACGGAGGTTGCCAGCCAAATGCGTGCGTGATACGAAATCTTGTATTGTGGCATCCTGAGATTGGGATGCGCTTGGAGGCAGGATGGCGGACAAAAAGCTGATGCGTTTCGGCGTTTCCATGGAAGAAAAACTTCTCGAACAATTCGATGACTGGGTTGAGCAGCATGACTGGTCCAACCGCTCGGAGGCTATTCGGGATCTGGTGCGGGATCGCTTAGTGGAGGAGGAATGGGTCAAGCAAGACGGCGACGTGGTGGCCTCGCTGACCTTTGTCTACGATCATCATGTTTCTGATTTGCAAGAGCGCTTGACCCGGCTGCAGCATCGGCATGATGGATTGGTTCTGAGCGCCATGCACGTGCACCTGGATCACGACAACTGCATCGAGGTCTTGGTCCTGCGCGGGTCCGCGGAACACATTCAGGCCATGGCCGACCGCATTTTGGGCAGCCGAGGCGTCAAACACGGCAAGCTGGTTCGCTCCAGCCTGGCGGGAGATTTATAACTCATGCATCTTCCCGACGGCAGCTTGAGTGTTCCGATCTGGGTGGCGGGTGATGTCTTGGCCGGCTGTGCCTTGGCTTTTTCTGCTCGTCGAGCCACCGGGCAACTCGACGATCACCGGGTTGTGCTCATGGGCGTCATGGGGGCCTTCGTCTTCGCGGCCCAGATGATTAACTTTCCATTGCCCGGCGGGACTTCCGGCCACATGTTGGGCGCGGTTTTGCTCGGGGTTTTGTTGGGCCCGGCTTTGAGCACGGTCATCATGTTCTGTGTGCTTTTGGTTCAGTCCCTGCTGTTTCAGGACGGGGGCCTGACGGTCTTGGGGCCCAATCTGATCAACATGGGCCTTGTCGGCTGCTGGGGCGGCTGGGCCCTGGTGCGCTTGGCCACGCGTGGCAAAGTCAGCGCCTGGCGGCGGGACGTGGCTGTGTTCATGGCCTGCTGGCTGGCCGTGGAGGCGGGTGCCCTGCTGACCGGTCTGAGCCTGTGGGCCTCGGGGAACGCGCCCTTGGGACCGGTGCTCATGACCATGGGCGGGGTGCACGCCCTGGTGGGCGTGGTCGAGGGCCTGGTGACGGTTGCCACCTTGCGATTCTTGTGGGCAGCCCGGCCGGATCTGCGGGCCGCCTGGGAGGGGCTCTCATGAAAAGCCTGGCTGCCGGCATCCTCTGCCTGTCTTTGGGCGTGGCCGGGGTGCTGGCCCTCTGGGCCTCGGCACAGCCCGATGGCCTGGAACACACCATGGAGCAGGTGGGCATGACCGAGAGCCAGGCCGTACACAAGGCGCCCATGCCGGATTACGCCTTGCCCGGCGAAGGTCAGGCCTGGTGGAGAAGCAGCCTGCCTGCCGTGGCCGGTACCCTGCTGGTCTTTGGCCTGGGGCTCCTGGTGGGCTGGGCGCTGAAACGAGCAGGCGGTCGCCGGGTCAAAGCCGGTGGGGAAGAGGTTGGCTGATGCACCACCGCACCGTGGAGCAGCTGGCTGCCGGCGACAGCATCATTCACAGGCTGGATCCCAGGGCCAAGCTTTTGGCCACCCTGTGTTTCGTCATCATCTCTTCGGCTTTGCCGCACTGGCCCATGACGCCATACATCCCTTTGGCTTGCCTGGTTCTTTTCGGTTTGGCCTTGGCCCGTCTTCCCTGGGGTTTTCTTATCAGGCGCAGCTTGTTGGTGCTTCCATTCGTGGCCATGATGGCCATCTTTTTGCCATTCACCAAGGGCGAGCAGGTTTTGGCCCAATGGGGCGGCCTGACGGTTTATCAGGAGGGCAGCCAGGCCTGCCTGGGCTTGTTGGTCAAGGGCATGCTGGCCATCCTGGCGGTTTGCTGGCTCATGTTCACCACCCGCTTTCATCGCTTGTTGCTTGCTTTGAGCTGGCTGCGCATGCCCCGTGCAGTGGTGTTGGCCTTGGCCTTTCTTTTTCGCTATTTGGATCTCTTGGCTGATGAATCCATGCGTGTGCGCCGGGCCAGG
>JAUVAM010000461.1 GCA_030591745.1 Deltaproteobacteria bacterium | reverse complement strand
TCGGGTCTTTATCGAAGTCGTGGGTGGAACCCTTGACCTTCTCGCAGACCATGTCCATGTGCCCCTGGATGACGCAGATGGGGCTTTGCTCGTAGCCAGGTGATGCCGGTACCCGGATGAGCACATTTTCCACTTCATCTTTTTTGGCCTCGAAATTGTTCTCTTTGGCCCAGTCCATCAGCCATTTGCAAATGGCTGCTTCGTTCTTGGAGCAACGGGGAACCTGGTTAATCTTTTCAAACCAGTCCAGGATGATTTTTGTTTTTGCATGTTTGAATTCCATGGGCTTCTCCTCTTCGTCATTTTGGGGTCAGGCCAAGAACCCTATCGCCAGCCGGCCAGGATGTCCATGGCCATTCGGTTGAGGGTCAGAGCCCGGTTTTCGGTGGCGGCTTCCGTATAGCAGCGAAACTCGGGCGCGTTGCCCGAGGCCCGCAGGTGAACCACTTCTTCGTTGGTGAAAGTAATGCGCAGACCGTCGGTTCGATCCAGTTCGGCCACGGGGCCGAAGGCCTGGGAAAAGGCCGCATTCACGTTTTCACGGTCCTTGAGTTCGGCGAGTTTCGCTTGGCCCAAGTCCTGGGGGAAGTTTTTCAATCGATCACTGACCGTATAACGTTCCGGCAATTCCTCAGATAGCTTGCTCAGAGGGACGCCTTTTTGTCGGGCGCGTTCGAGGAGTGCCAGCTGGACCAAGAAGGCGTCCCGGGTGGGCAGGGGCGTGAGTCGGCGGCCGTTTGTTTCGATGGGGCTTTGGATCAGAAAGCCGCCGTTGGCCTCGTAGCCCACGACGGGGCCCAGTCCCTCGGTTTCCAGATTTTGCATGGTTTCGATGACCCAGGGCGAGCCGATGCGGCAGCGTGCGCAATGTGGGAACCAGCCGCTTTTTTCCAAGGCCGTGTTTCAAGACACGCTGGTGACCACGGCTTGCGCGCCCAATTGAGCCGCCACCAGGATGCCGGCCACGTCGCCGCGGAAGAACTTGCCGTGCTCATCGGCCACCAGGGGTCGATCGCTGTCTCCGTCGGTGGAGACGATGGCGTCTAGTCCATGTTCCGTGGCCCAGCTTCGGGCCGATTCCACGTCTTCGGGCCGAATGGCCTCGGTGTCCACCGGGATGAAGGTCTCGCTGCGGCCCAGGACGATGACCTCGGCCCCCAGTCCCTCGTAAATCTCAACCATCAGATCCCGGCCCACGGCCGAATGCTGGAAGACGCCCACGCGCAGGCCTTGCAGGCTGTTCTTGCCGAAATAGTCCAGATAGCGCTCTGCGTATCGTCGGGACGGACCCGGATCGATCACATCCGCTTTGGGCGGCATGCGCAACATGCCCCGATCGTCAAAGAGAGAATCGTCAAATTCGACGACCTGTTCCTTCATACCGGCTTCGTCGGTTTTGAGGATCTCGCCGGCTTTTTTTGTGTACTTGATTCCGTTGCGGTCGTCGGGAATGTGGCTACCGGTGACCATGGCCGTGGGGAAGCCTTCGTTGATGCCCTCCAAGGCCAGGGCGGGGGTGGGCAGTCGGCCGCAGCAACGAACTGCGTGACCCTTGTCTCGGCAGGCCTGAGCCACGGCCGCCATGATTCGTCCGGTGCTGGGGCGCAAATCGCCGCCGACGGCAACCGGGCTGCCGGGCGAAAGCTCCCCGATTTGGTTCAGGTACTGGAGATAGCCCTGGGTGTAGATGTAGCAGACCCGATCGGACATGTCCGTGACCAGGCCCCTCGCGCCGCTGGTCCCGAATTTTACGCCGCTTGCTTCCATGAGATCGGCGATGCGAATGGATTGGGTGGGCATGGCTACTCCTCCGACGATCAATGGTTCGGACGTCCGCGGATTGTATGGGATCGCCTGAGGTTGCTGCAAGCGTTGCCAAGGTGGCGGATTCGAGATAGCTTTTTGTGATTCGACCAAGGAGCCTGGGAGGCCTGTCATGAAAACAATCTTTGGGATTTTGTTGGCTTCGTCTTTTTTGATGAGCGCTGCCTTTGCGGGCGGGGATGTACAGACACATGTGCCGGAGCTGCGCAAGATGCTCAAGGGCAAGGTGGCGGACGATTACCTGGAGGCCAAGGTTCAGGGCATGGCGCGGCTGGTGGAGGAATGGTCCAAGGGCGACGCGGCCTGGGCCCGGGATATCGTGCTTGCCTTGGGTCGCATGAACGCAGGGGTCACATCCGCCAAGCCTGAAGGCATCGGCGTGGTGGTCTTGGTGGATACTTCCGGCAGCATGGATGTGCCGCCGGCCAAGGGGGTCAAGGGTCGACCCAAGAAGATCGTCTCGGCCGGGAAGGCCGCCGCGCGGGCCTTGAACTCTCTTCAGGGTTTCGGAAAGCAGCATCCTGAGCGTAAATTGCAGGTGGGTTTGGCTTCTTTTGACTCACAGGTAAAAGAGCTGATTTCTTTTCAGCCCATGACGGCCGCTTTCCCCCAGGTGCCCAAGCTTAAGGCCGGGGGCGGGACGGCCATCGGCGAGGCCCTGATCCACGCCAAGCTTTCTTTGGACAAGGCCGGCGTCAAGCAACAGCACATCGTGCTCATCACCGACGGGCAAAACTCGACAGGCGTGAAGCCCCTGCCCGTCATTCAGGCCTTCAATCTCATGGGCCTTGCACGTTTTCCCATGTTGCATTTTATTGCCTTCGACATCGACGCCGATCGCTTCCGTGACATCGAGACACTGTTTCTTAAGCGCATCTATGAGGCCGCCGACGCCGAACAACTGGACCGGATCATCGACAATTTGCTCGCGAAAGAAATCCTGGCGGAGAGCAAGTCGCTTTGAGTCGCATCATCACAGCCGAGCAGAGCCAAATTTGCCTTAACGCGCGTTGTCGCTGGATTCATCGCGATGAGCCCTTCTTGCACCCGCGCATCATCGAATTTTTTCATCGGGCCATTCGCATCGATGAGGATGGCGCTTGCTATCTGCACAACGTGGTCGACGGCGAGGAAGAGCGGGTCTACTTCGTCGCCGAGGATACCCCCTTTTTCGTCATGGCCTTCGAGCTGGACGAGTCAGAAGGACGGGTGCGCTTGGCCTTGAACGTGGGCAAGCTGGAAGAACAAGACGCTGAATGCCTCAAGCCGGGTGAGGGGGGTGTCTTGTATGCCCGCACCGCCGAAGGTCATTTGGCGCGTTTCACAGAAGAAGCCCTGGTGCAGATTGCCGAGCACGCCCGGGAAGAAGACGATGGGATCTTTTTGGATTTGGCCGGGGAGTCGATTCGGATTGGCTGAGTCGATTGCTTGTCGACTACATGTCGATTACTTGTCGATTTCTACAAAAAGACTGGTCGTCTTGCCTGCCTTGATTGTGATCTGGATGCGTTTTTTGATTTTCAGCTTGGCGTTGATCGCGGTCAGCGTGTGCTTGCCGACGGGCAGCTTGAGGCCGAGCAGGGGCGTCATCCCCAGTCGCTTTTTGCCGAGGAAGACCTCGCTCCAGGGATCCGTATCCAGGCGCAGCAGGCCGGGCTTGGCCTTTTTGACCGCAGTCGTTTTCTTGCCTGCCGGTTTCCTGGTCACCGTGGTCGGTTTTGTGGGCGCTTTGGTTGGTTTAGTCGGCGCCTCGGTTGGTTTCGTGGGCGCCTCGGTTGGTTTCGTGGGCGCCTTGGTCGGTTTCGTGGGCGCCTTGGTCGGTTTCGCAGGCGCTTCGGCGGGCCGCCGGCTCGGCTCTTCGACGAGTTGATCGGCTTCGGGTTTTGCCGTCCCGCCCAGGGCCCACCATGTAGCGAGACCGCTCAGACCGAAGACCAGGGCTGTCAGCAGCGCGATTCGCCATCTGTTCGTAGGCTTGTCCGCAAGGATATTGTCCTTGGAGTTGGTCAAGGGCCTGTCGGTCTGCTCTTTGAGCCCGCCGAGTGAGACGCTGTCCGCATCCTGGAGCCGGATCTTCTCGATCATCTTCCGTTTGGTCTTCGCCCTGTCGCCGAGCACATCGGCGACAAAGGCGGCGACGTCTTCATAGGGCTGGTCCTCCGGGAAGTTGCGGATTTCGTCCCCGAGGGCTTTGGCCAACTCGCCGGCGTTTTGGTAGCGAAGCTCCGGGTCCTTGTGCAGGCAGCGGGCAACAATGGCATCCAGGGATTTGCTCAGTCCAGGCCGGACCTCCCGGATGGATGGTATCGGGTCGTTGACGATCGTTGAGAGGACGGCCATGGCCGTGTCACGCTTGAAGAGCCTGCGCATGCAAAGCAGCTCCCAGAGCACGATGCCCACGGC
>JAUVAM010000568.1 GCA_030591745.1 Deltaproteobacteria bacterium | reverse complement strand
TGTTTGTTATGTTGTAGACGGGGAGGATGCTTCTGGTGTCTCACGACGGGAGTTCGGTGGTATCTATGTTTCCGATGATTGCCGGGGAACCGGGGTGGCGTCAGCCTTGGGGATTATTTCTATTTCGAATTACTACGTCTGGGATCCCCTTCGTCAGGACCAAAGATTTGCTGAGAAGCTTATTGCTCATGTCCACGAATTCAACTCTCTTCCTCGTGGGTTGCTGATCAGTCGGCTCGGGTTCAGGGAAACGGGCCTGCAAGAAACACCTCCGGTAGAGCCACCCCCGAATATGAAAAGAAACAAGAATGGGGATGTAGTTGGCGATCTGCTTGAGTTTGATAGGTCTAAGCTTCTTGAGTTTGCAGACTGGTTGGAGTTTTTCAACGGACAAATCAAAGGAAAAGTCGACCAGAGGATAGCCAGGATTGAAGTGCCAGCAATCAAGACCTATCTTGCGGAAACCCTTGAGGCACTGAGAGACATTGGCTCAAGTGCAAAATAGCATCACCTCAAAACCGCCAAGTCAGCAAGAGCCCGCCCTCGGCGAAGGGGCTGATGTTGGGCGTCCAGGAGAGGCTGGTGTCGTCGGGGCCGTCTCGCAGTCGGTCCTTGGGTATGAACAAGCTCGCCAGCGAAAGCAATGGGCCGGTGACCTGGGCCACAAAGACGAGGGTGGTAAAGAAAGAAGCAAAGGCGCCGGCACCGCATTTTATCCCTTCCGCGCATTGGTCTGAAGTTACCTCCCAGGTGGCCACCATGATCTTGTAGCTTCCGTAATAGGGCTGAACCAGCCAGGACGTGTCGTGACCGTTGGTCGCATGGTCTGGCGCAGACAGGACCGTAACGAAAGCCGACATGAACTGCGCCACCAGACTGACACCGGTCAGACCCAGGCCCGCCAACATCAACCTGCCTCGCAGATCCAGAGGCTCTTTGAATTGAAACTTGGCAAACTCGATGTCTGCGGGAAAGGAATCGAGGGTGCCCCATTTTTCTCTGTTTTCAATGTCCTGTGTGACTTCCCGCGGATAGCTTTGCAAGCGTACTTGATCCCAGGAACGAAGCTCGATCCAAACTGATTCTTCGCTCTTGGCCTTTTGGGCCCGCACCACCACTTTTTCCCTTTTGGCGGAGGCGTCGCCATCTCCCAGCATCCGCAGTGCTCGAACGGCTTCTTTCCCTTGAATGCTGTAGGTCGTTCTGCAAGCGCCGAGCAGCGAGCAGACGATCATCGTCCCCAAACACAATCCCACTGTTTTTGTCATGTGTATCCCCTGTGAAAACGCTAAAACCTCCAGGTCAACAAGAGCCCTCCGTCCGCGAAGGGGCTGATGTTGGGCATTGCTTGAAAGCCTAGCATGGATTCCTTGGGCGCGTCACGCTCGCGGCTGTCGGGCCAGAGGGCCGCGGTGATGAGGAGGAGGGGGCCCGCCACCTGGGCTGCGAAAGAGATCATGCCGTGCGCGGAGTTGTAGACCGAATAGATGCACTTGCCCGTGTTTTGGCCGCATTCTTCGTCGGCTGTTTTGAGGGCTTTTTTGATGAGCAAGATGCTGCCGTAATAGGGGATGAAATGGGCCGCTACCTGGGGCTCATCGTAGGCGTAGGCGTAGCCTATCGACCAGGCCGCCGAGGCCAGTTGCATGCCGTAGCCCGTCATGGGAATGAGCGCGCTTGCGAAGAAGAGATCATCCGAAGTGCCCTGGGGTTTTTTGTAGCGCAGAGAGATCACGGAAAGGCCGGCCGGAAATGCCGAAAGCTTGGCCCATTTTTCATTGAGCTTTCCGGAGGCCTCCAAGCCCATTTCTTCCCACTCAACCCCCACCACATCGTCGGCCCGCAGTTCGACCCAACAAGGCGCATCCTCGCCGATGCGTTTTGCTTTGACGACCACGTGTTTGGCCTGGCCGCCTTCACCGACCGCGGCGATGGCCCGGTCGGCATCGGGTCCCTGAAGTACATAAGAACGGCTGCAAGACAGAAGGGCTGAGGGGAAGAGAAGCAGGCAGGCTAGCAGAATCCGGGATGTCATGGCGGCATACTATGTCGTCGGAGGGCTGGCCGCAAACTCTCCTCAATGACTGGCGTAAGATTCCAAGAGGCTGGGTTGGCCAAGTCCGTCCAGCCCGAAGACCTCGTAGACGGCGCCCGCTTCCTCTACCCGAATCACCGCCGAACTGGACAAAAGGCGTTTGCGGGGGTTGTCGCCGGGGACGACGCCGTCGTGGGTGACCCAAACCCATCCATCTCCCAGCAGGTTCTCTAAGTTGGCCATGACCTGGGTCGAAGGCGAGAAAAAGTAGCCGGCGTTTGTGCCCACCAGGGCATTGCGATCGTGACCGTCGTCAGGCCAGAGCCAGTCCAGCCAGCCGTCGCCCGTGGAGCCCATGAGCCCATGGTGACTGAGCGAGGTGGCGTACAGGCAGCCCACGGGGAGAATTTTCCCCAAGGGCCCCGGCGCGAGCTGAGCCTTGTAGCCTTCGATGTAGTCTTCGATCTGGCTGGAGAGGTCTCCGTGGAAGCTGAATCGGAACTGGCCCCATTCGACGACCCCGCCCAGGGAGCGATTGTTCTCAGGCCCCGTGCCACCCCAGCCCACGCTCAGGCCTTCGTCCGCCGCACTCAAGACACCGGCGTTGGTGGCGACGTGGGCGTTTGCGTGGAAGAAAGTCAAATAGGCATCCCCGCCCAGTGAGAGGTATGAAAGGACGCCGTCTTCGTCGTCGCTTAATTGCTCCAAATCGCCCAGGAGCAGGCCCCTGCAATCGTCGGCCGGCCAGGGGCTGGCCGCGCCTTCTCCATCGCAGCTAAACGGGGCAGCCCCTTCGCAGAGGGTGAAGATCTTGCCGTCCCAGGCCGGATCGGCCAAAGCTTCGCACATGGACCGGCAGGCCGAATCATTGGAGATGAAGTCACCGTTCAGATCGTAGAGACCGCGGTGAATGACGCCCCGTCGGACGGAAATGGCCTCGCTGCCGCTCCCGCCTTCGGGCTTGAACAGCCCGGCAAAGCCGCCCACGTGGTCCGCGTGGAAGTGGGTGAGAATCACCCAGTCCACGCTGCGCGAATCCAACCATCGATCCACGGCACCTAGGATTTCGTCGTGATGATACGAGCCGCCGCCCGTGTCGATGATGACCGAAGTGCCGTCCGGGCCCACGATCAATGCGCCTTCGCCCATCATGTTGTCGATGCCGATTTGCTCGATGATGAGCTGAGATTCGGGATCAATCCCGGCGTCGTTCCCGGCGTCTTCAGAACCGGCGTCCTCGCCAGCGTCTTCAAGACCCGCATCTTCAGAGCCCGCGTCTTCAGAGCCTGCGTCCTTGCCAGCGTCTTCAGAGCCCGCGTCTTCAAGGCCCGCGTCTTCAGAGCCCGCGTCTTCAAGGCCCGCGTCTTCAAGGCCCGCATCTTCAAGGCCCGC
>JAUVAM010000310.1 GCA_030591745.1 Deltaproteobacteria bacterium | reverse complement strand
GCGATGGGAGAGAAGATCATGGGTGTGAAGGTGTTGTCCACGACCAGGGTCAGGTTGTGGGCTTTGGCGATTTTGGAAAGGGCCGGAATGTCGGCCATTTTCAGGGTGGGATTGGCCAGGACCTCGGTGTAAAGCACCTTGGTTTCGGGCCGGATGGCCTTTTCAAAGGCTTCCGTGTCGGAGGGATCCACGAAGCTGGTCTCCACGCCCATCTGAGGCAAGGTGTCCTTCAAAAAGGCGTGGGTGCCGCCGTAGATCGTGTCCGAGGCGACAATGTGGCTTCCCGCGTGGCAGAGCTGCAACAAGGTGCATGAGATGGCGGCCATACCGCTGCCTGTGCAGGCGGCGAATTCGGTGCCCTCCATGGCGGCCAAGGAGCGGGCCAGTACGTCTACCGTGGGGTTGAAGTGCCGGCTGTAGAGGAAACAGCCACCCTTGTCGGGGCCGCGCAGTCCTTCGAAGATTTCAGGCATGGTGTCCGGCTCCATGACCGTGAAAGTGGACGAACGGGAAATGCAGGGACAGACCCCGCCGTGTTCGCCGAATTCTCTACGTATTTCGGTCATGGCCCGTTCTGGGTTGAATTTGCCCATGGCGTTCCTCCACAAGGTGTATGAGTTTGTATCTAGTGCTTAGCAGGTCGAGGGGGGGCTGTAAATGGTGGAAAAATATCAAGAGTGGATCAGCGACCCGTAAAGACCGGATCCCGTTTTTCCAGGAAGGCGGCTATCCCTTCTTTTTTGTCCTCGGTGCCGCAGCTCAGCGCGTGCAGGTAGGATTCGTGAGCCAGGCCCTCGGCCAAGGAGCCCTCGGCATAGCGCAGCACGGCCTCTTTGGCGTATTGAAGGGCCTGCTTGGGGCGGGCCGCCAATTTCCGGGCCAATTCCAAGGCTTCTTCGGTCAGCATGTCCGTGTCCGCCACCCGGTTGACCAGGCCGATGGCCAGGGCCCGATCGGCCGGGATGGGATCGCCGGTCAAAATTATCTCCATGGCCAAGCCCATGCCCACCAGACGCGGCAAGCGTTGGGTGCCTCCGGCGCCGGGGGTGATGCCCAGTTTGACCTCGGGTTGACCCATGCGAGCCGATTTGGCCGCCACCCGCATGGTGCAGGCCATGGCCACTTCAAGTCCCGTGCCCATGGCCCAGCCGTTGATGGCGGCGATGGAGGGGATGGGCAGCTCTTCCAATCGGGTGTAGACCTGTTGCCGACGCCTTGTGACCTTGCGCCCCAGGATGGGATCCCGATCCACCAATTCGCCGATGTCGGCCCCTGCAATAAATGCCTTATCTCCGGCTCCGGTGACGAGGAGTACGCGCAGGCTGTCATCGGCCTCGATGGCCGCAAGGGCCTGATCCAGCTCTTCGATGGTCTCGTCGTTCAGCGAGTTGCGCTTTTCAGGCCGGTTGACGGTGAGCCGGGCGATGCCGGGTTCCAGCGTCTCCAATATCAAGTTGGCGAATTCGGCCATGGATTTATTCCCCGTACTCGTGGAAGCCCTTGCCCGCCTTTTTGCCGATGTGTCCCGCCTCGATCATTTCGTCGATGAGCTTGGGGTGGGCGTAGCGGGGATCGTCGAGCTTGCTTCTCAGGGTCTGCATCTTGGCCCGATGGATGTCCAAGCCGATGAGATCGATGAGTTGCAGGGGGCCCATGGGGTGATTGGCGCCGAGCTTCATGGCCTTGTCCACGTCGGCCGCATCTGCTACGCCGGTAGCCACAAGCCAAGTGGCCTCGTTGAGCAGCTGGCCCAGGATTCGACTGACGATGCCCGCGGGCGCTTCACTTTTGCAGACCACCGGGTCCTTGCCCAATTGCTTGGCAAAGGCCTCGGCCCGTTCGAGGGTCTCGGCGGAGGTTTTTTCGCCCGGCATGATCTCCACCAGCTTCATGATGGTGGGCGGGTTGAAAAAGTGCATCTGCACCACCTTGTCCGGGCGCTTGGTGGCCGAGGCCATTTCGCTGATGGACAGAGAGGTGGTGTTGGTGGCCAAAATGACCTCGGGTCGGGCTTTTTCGTCCAGCTCGGCGAAGATCTTCTTTTTGATCTCCATGTTCTCGATGGCGCTTTCGATGACCCAGTCGGCCTCGGTCACGGCATCCAGGTTGCCGGCCGTGTGCAAGCGGCTCATGACGGCCTGCTTGTCTTCTTCGCTGATTTTGCCCTTGGCCACACGCCTGCTCAAGCCGGAGTCGATGCGGGCCTTTGCCTTGTCCGCGAGTTCCAGGCTGATATCGGTGATGGTGGCCTCCATGCCTTGCTGGGCGCAGAGTTGACCGATGCCGGCTCCCATGGTGCCCGAACCGACGATGACGACTTTTTTGATTTCCATGGCTGCAACCTCCAATTTGTCTTGGGAAAACTACTTGAGTCGCTCGACAACGACGGCGACGCCGTTGCCTCCGCCGATGCAGGCGCTCACCACGCCGAATTTCTTGTCCTGGTCCTTGAGGGCATAAAGCATGGAGGTGAGGATTTTCGAACCGGTGGCGGCCACGGGGTGACCCTGGGCGATGGCGCCGCCGTTCACGTTGACTTTGCTGTTGTCCAATTTCAGGATTTGATCGCAGGCCAGATACTGCCCCGCAAAGGCCTCGTTGAGCTCGATCAGATCCATGTCGTCTATGCTCAAGCCCGCCATTTCCAGGGCGGCCGGGATGGCCTTGGTGGGGGAGAGGCCGAATCTTTTCGGCTCGAATCCCACGAAGGCATAACCGCGTACCAAAGCCATGGGCGTAAGGCCCAGCTTGTCAGCCTGGGCCCGGTCCATCAGTACCTGGGCTGCCGCCGCGTCGCAAAGGGCGCAGGCGTTGCCGGCCGTGATGGTGCCCGTCTTGTTGAAAACGGGGCGGAGCTTGGTCAGAGCCTCAATGGTCTGCCCGGCACGGTAGGTCTCATCTTCTTTGAAGATGTTGACCTTGCCCTTGCGGCCCGGGACTTCGATGGGCACGATCTCTTCTTCGAACTTGCCCGCCTTGATCGCCGCTTCGGTCTTGTGGTGGCTCGCCAGGGCGAAGACGTCTTGCTCTTCTCGCCCGATGCCCATCTCTTCGCACAAGGCGTCGGTCAAATCACCCATCAGGCCTTCGCCCAGGGGGCAGAGGAATCCGTCTTTGTGCATCAGGTCCAACATGTCGCCCGTGCCCATGCGGTAGCCCCAGCGGGCCTTGGGCAGAGCGTAGGGGATGTTGGAAGCGCTCTCGGTGCCGCCCACCAGCACGCAACCCACGTCCTCGGCCTTGATGGCCTGGGCGCCGAAGATGAGCGACTGCAGGCTGGAACCGCAGCGAACGTTGACGCTGACGGCCGGGGCCTCGACGGGCACGCCGCCTTTGACGGCCGTGATGCGAGCCGGGTTGGGGCCGATGCCGGCCTGCCAGGCCGAGCCGAAAACCGTTTGATCGATTTGTTCAGGCTTGATGCCCGCGCGTTTGATGGTTTCGCGAACCACGACCGCGCCGAACTCCGGCGAGGACATGGGCGCAAGCGAACCGCCGAATTTGCCACCCGCGCTGCGACCGGCTCCCAAAATGACGACTTCCCTCATGGCTTCCTCCGAAATCTAAGAAAGAATAAGAAAGAGTGACTACCTCTACCTGTTGGCCTTGCGATAGCCCAGCAAATCCTGGGCCAGGATCATCTTTTGCACGTTGGTGGTGCCTTCCACGATTTGGTACAGGATGGCATCACGATAGTAGCGCGCCACGGGATACTCGGTGGAGTAGCCGTAGGCACCCAGGATGCGCATGGCTTTTTCGGAGCAATGGGTCACGGCCATGGCGGCCGTGTATTTGGCCAGACAGGTCTCGCGCACGTTGCCGAGTTGGCCCTGGTCTTTTTGCCAGGCGGCTTTGTAGGTCAGCAGGCGGGCCGCCTCGATCTCGGCGGACATCTCGGCGAGCAAAGCCTGGTTCATCTGGAATTGGCCAACCTGCTTGCCGAATTGCTCGCGCTCCAGGCAGTACTGCACGGAGGCGTCCAGGCAGGCCTGGGCCACGCCCACCCCGCCGGCAGCGCAGGAGAGTCTTGTCTGGTTCAAGGAACTGAAGACGATTTTCACGCCCGCGCCCTCGGGGCCCAAGAGCGCGTCGGCCGGCAGGCGAACGTCTTCAAAGCTGATTTCGCTGGTGGGGGAGGATCGCGTGCCCAGCTTGTCCAAGTCGCTGGTGCCCACGCCTTCTGAGTGCATGTCCACCACGAAGGCGCTCATGCCGCGCGAAGCTTGGCTGCGATCCGTGTAGGCGTAAACGATGGCCAGATCGGCGTGGGAAGCATAGGAGATCCAGGTTTTGGATCCGTTTAAAATATAGCCGTCGCCATCTTTTTTGGCCGTGGCCTTCAAGGCCAAGACGTCCGAGCCGGCGTTGGGTTCGGTGATGGCGAAGCAGCCGATCTTTTCGGCGTTGATGAGGTCCGGCACCCACTTTTGTTTTTGTTCTTCCGTGCCGTGGCGCAGGATGCTCACAACCGTACCCAGGCATTGGGTGTTGAAGGCCACGCGCACCGAGGAGCTGCCGCGGCTGACTTCTTCGCAGAGGATGGCCTGGGCCAAAAAGCCCACGTCCGTGCCGCCGTAATCTTCCGGCACCGGGCAGCCGAAGTAACCAAGTTCGCCCATTTTTTTAATCACGTCTTTGGGGAAGTGGTGTTCTTCGTCCCACTTGTCCGCATGCGGTACGATTTCTTTTTCGGTGAAGGTGCGCGCTGCTTCCTGCATGGCCACCAGTTCTTCGTTCAGTCCGAAATCCATGGTTTTGCCTGCCTCCCAAAGTATTGATGCAAATGTCAAAGGCCTGATCGCCGGTAGAATGCCCGCGTGCAGATGGGCTGTCAAGAGTGAATCGCGAAGAGTTTTGGGGTGGAAAATCGGAGACTTGAAGCGGAACTAGGACTTCTAGTTGCGGCGGCGACGGATGCCGCGGAGGGCTAAGAGGCAGAGGCCCCAGAAGAACAAGCCAGCTGAACCCGCGCCCGCCGCTGAACAACCGCAGCCGCCGTCATCCCCGTTGTCGGAAGAGCCGCCATCGTTTTGCGTGCCGGCGTCGGCTTCGGTGCCTGCATCGGTCTCGGTTCCAGCGTCGGTTTCGGTTCCAGCGTCGGTCTCGGTGCCGGCATCTTCCTCGGTCCCGGCGTCGGTCTCAATGCCTGCATCCGGCTCGTCGCCGGGATCGGGCAAGTCGGCTGTGGGCCAGCGTTCAGCGAAATCGGTGGCCAGGCCATCGGCATCGGAGCCGCCCACCAGGTAGATGTGTCCGTCCAGGCTGGCCCCGGATAGATTCTCGCGTGCCATGCCCAGGGGGTCGATTTGTTCGAGCCAGACCCCGTCGCTGTAGCAGAACCACAGCTCCAAGAGCCCGTCGTTGCCTTGACCGCCCAAAGAGCAGAGCTGGCCTTCATGCACGACACCGGCCTGGTGAAAGATGAACTGGGGCAGGTACCCGCCGTCGCTCCAGGTGTCGGCCGCGGGATCGTAGATGGCGGTGGCCGAGGTGATCCAGATGGAATCGGGATCTTCGGTGTCGTCGAAGAAGCCACCGGCCACCACGATCTTGCCGTCCACCACCCCACAGGCAGAAG
>JAUVAM010000022.1 GCA_030591745.1 Deltaproteobacteria bacterium | reverse complement strand
CTTGGACGAAAATGGTGTGCCTAACTCCTTGGATTCTTTAATCTATGGAGATGTTTTGGGCTTGTACTTCCAGGACGCCTGGAAGATCACCAAGAACATCACGGTCAAACCCGGTATCCGTTTCGACTGGGCTCAGATGCTCAACGAAGACGGCCGCACGATCACCGAGTTCACCACCACCAGCCCGCGTATCAATATGGTCTGGGACATCACCGGCGACGGCAAGACGGTCATGCGAGCTGGTTACAACCGGTACGTGGACACGGGCTACCTTGCTCTTTCCAGCTTCGTCGGCAAGGGCATGAGCACGGAGACCTATGAGTACAACCCGGTCACCGGCGACTACGACACCTTCCTGCGGTCCACCGGCGGCGAGAACACGGTGCAGGTCAAGGACAACTTGACGGCCCCCCACGCCGACGAACTCACGCTGCAACTCGAGCGTGAACTCTTCACGGATTTCTCCCTGGCCATCAATGGCCTGTGGCGTGAAACCAAGTACATCTTTGAAGACGACGAAGCCAACCTGATTTGGAATCAGGAAGGCTCGGACGTCATCGGCTACAAGAACGGCGAAGAAACCTACATCTGGTCTTTGGGCACCCCTCGGGAGGCCTGGCGTCGGTATTGGGGTCTTGAGTTTGTTTTCCGCAAGGCCTTCAGCGACAACTGGCAGATGAGCGGCTCTTACACCTATTCACGCTCCGAAGGCGCGCCGAATGACTACATCTCCAGCTACATGGACAACCCGCGCCAGAATGAGTACTGGTGGAGCTTTCTGAGCTACGATCGTCGTCATGCCTTGAAGGTAGACGGTTCATACCACTTCCCCTACGGCATCGAAGTGGGTGTGGGCGTTCGTTGGTACACGGGTTACCCCTACACCAAGATCACCTACAACACCTTCTGGGGCGGTTACGCCGACTACGATTGGTATCGTGGCTACGACAAGGACCACCCCGACAATCCCTATTGGAATCGCTTGCCGGATATCTTCCGTCTGAATCTGCGGGTGGTTTGGGATTTGAAGGAGCTTTCGGGGCATAACATCGACCTCATCACCGAGATATTCAACGTCTTGCACCTTCGGGACAAGACCGGTCTGGTCACAGCGGACTACCCGGATGGCTCCACCCTGCAATATGGTGAGTTCACGCAGAATACCTCCGGTTTCTCAGCTGCCTTGGGTGTGCGTTACCGGTATTAATTCACCTTAGGTTTCCGCATCATCCAATCCTCCCCCCGGCTTCAGTTGGGGGGAGGATTTTTATTGCTCGTCCCCTGAGCTTCTGCTATTAACCACGGCCAGACTTTAGATTCTTTGACATGTGATCGGTTTTGCAATGGATGCGCCCAGGTGGTGGAACTGGTAGACACGTACGCTTGAGGGGCGTATGGGGTGACCCATGCGAGTTCGAGTCTCGCCCTGGGCATTCTTGCAAACTGATGACCCGTCTCTTTTTTGAGGCGGGTTTTTTTTGTTTTCTTTCCAGCCTCTCGAGCCGCCCCAGCTTGCCTTGGGTTGGATATTTGGGATAAGCTAGCCGCCATGAACAGCCTGATCATTTCCCTGGTTTTGGGATTGCTCTTGCCCTCGGTCGCCGATGATTGGCGACCGGCCCGTGCTTCCTTGCTTGCCCAGGCAGGCTGGGTCGACGATGAGGCGGAGACCGAAAAACCAGCAAAGAAGAAGCTCAAGCCCAAGCCCAAGAAGCCAAAGACGGAAGCGGATTTGTGGTCCATGCCCGACAAGGAGGGCGACAAACCCAAAGACGACAAGAAGGACGACGTCGAGGAAGTCCCCCCTGATGAAGTCGAGGATGTAGACGATAAGGGTGATTCGAAGGCCCCCCTTGAAGATCGCCCTTTGGGTGATCAGCAGCGGGATAGCTGGGGGGATGAAGGGCGAATCAAGGAGCAACCTGATTTGGTGGATGATCCAGAAGACCAACTCAAGCCGGACAAGGCGGGCAAGCCGGACAAAGCGGGCAAGCCGGACAAAGCGGGCAAGCCGGACAAGGCGGGCAAGCCGGACCAGGCAGGCAAGCCCGGGCTGGGCGACAAGGATGAAGCTGTCGATGGTGGTGACCCGGGCGAAGCCCGACCCGGTGAACAACCCAAGCCGGCCCTTGGTGTGGCGCAGAAAATCGTGGGCCTCTCCGGTTCGCTGGCGGACCTTTCCTCTCTGTGGCAGCAACGGCAGATACACCTCAAGCAGAGGGATTTGGCCCTGGCAGAGGACGACCTGAAGCGCTTCGTGACCTTGAAAGAAGAACTGCGCATCAGGAATACTTTTTTGGAGTCCAACGTACTGTTGCGCGAGGCCTCGCGGGCCAATAAGGCCGATGATCCCAAGAAGGCCGAGATCTTGCTGGACGCGGCAGTGCTGCTCTCTCCGGATTTGGCATCGACTCATTTGGCCCGGGCCTCTTTCATTTTGTCCGAACGGCCGACTGACCTGGCCGAAGTGCTCGGTTCCCTGATGGACGCGGGCAAAGCGGCTTGGCGGGAGCCTTTTTCCCTAGATCGCATGAAGACCAATGCCATCGTCGGCCTGTTGTTGGGCCTGGTTCTGGCGGCCTTGTTTTTCGTGATCGTGCAGTTTTTGATCTACTTGAAACTCTTTTTGCACGATTTCCATCATTTGTTTCCAAAGGGAGCCGCGCGTTTTCAAACCACGGTCCTGGCCTTGTTGTTTTTGACTTTGCCTTTGATGTTCCGGCTTGGGTTGGTTTTGACTCTGATGATCTGGTTGCTGGTGGCCTTCCTGTACCAGAATTGGCGGGAGCGGGCCATCTCCATCATGCTGTTGTTGATGTTGGGTGCCGCTCCTTTTGCCCTGCGATTGGGTTTGGCCGGTCTGATGATGCCAGATTCCGCGGCCGGCGTGTTGATGCAGGTCGAGTACGGATCCCCCAGCGATAAGCAGCTGAGCCGTCTCAAGGCTTTGTTGGCGGAGCATCCCGAGCACACGGGCCTGCTTGCCGTCTTGGGTAACCAGTTCAAACGTCAGGGCCAGTATGAGATGGCGTCTAAGGTACTGCTCAAGGCTCTTGACACCAAGCCCGCTTCGGCCATCCTGCTCAACAATCTCGGCAACGTGCATTTTCTGAAGGACGAGTTGGACAAGGCTGTGGGCATGTACGGTCGGGCTTGCATGGCCGATCCTGGTCTCGCCTTGCCCCACTACAACCTGAGCCAGACCCACTATCGGGCGGGTGAGTCGGATAAGGGTGCCGAAGCCCGCCAGAGCGCTCTGCGTTTGGACCGGGAGGGCATTCGAGAGATGACCGAGCGGGCCAACACGGGCCAGGTTAACTATGTGGTTGGGGAACTCGATTTGCCGATGGTCTGGCTTACGGGTGCCGCGGACATCGGGATAAGCGAGGAGCTGTTAGACAACGCCACCGCTGCCCTGTGGAGTACATGGGGAGGGCGAGGGGATCCCTTTTCTTTCTGGTTCTACGCATTGGGCGCACTTCTGATTTATCTACTGGCGGCTCTATTTGGTTGGCGCGTGTCTTTATCCAGGGCCTGCGTTCGCTGCGGGCGTCCTGCTTGTCGGCGTTGCAACAACGAGATGAAGGACGACACCCACTGTGGGCAGTGTTTCTACGCATTCGTTCGCAAAGAGCAAATTGATGCCAGGGCGCGTATCAGCAAAGAAATTCAGATTCGGCAATTCAAGCGACGACATGAGAGCCTGGCCTGTGGTCTGTCTTTTGTTTTGCCCGGGATCGGGCAAATGTTGAAAGAACGCACGCTGCGTGGCGTGTTGATCCTGTTGGTCTTCGCTCTGGTTTTGGTACAGGTCCTCTTAGGACCCGGGTTGATGCGAGATCCTTTGGCCCTCGGCGGCGGTATCGACTGGCTGAAATTGGTGCCCTTATTCGTTCTTTTTGCGGCATTTTATGCCTGGGCTCTTCTGGACGTATTTCGTTCGGATGATGCTTGAAGGGGTGAGTCATGGCGCTTAAGGGAACCTTAAAAGACTTCGGTATCGCGGACATTTTTCAACTCATCAGTCATCAATCCAAGACCGGTGTGCTGCAGTTGCAGACCAAGGGACAGGAAGTCCGCGTCTATTTTTTCAACGGTGACGTGGTCCGGGCTGGATCCACCACTCGCAAGCAGAAGGATTTGCTTGGTTCCATGATGGTGCGGGCCGAAATGTTGACCCAAGAGCAGTTGGACCAGGCTTTGGATGTTCAAAGGCGCACATTGAAGCGTCTGGGCGACATTCTGATCGAGCAGGGTTTGGCCACCTCGGATAACTTGAGGACCTTCGCCCATCTTCAGACCACCGAGACCGTGTATCGCTTGTTCACTTGGGAAAGTGGCACTTACGAGTTTGCACCCGAGGAAGTGGAGTTCGACGCGGACCATGTCGAGCCCATTCGCTCTGAAAATGTATTGATGGAAGGTTTTCGGATGGTCGACGAATGGCCGATGATCCGGAAGAAGATTTCCTCTTATGAGATGACTTTCGTCAAGCTCAAGGAGATGGAAACCGCTGACGAGGGATCGGTCGAAGAGGATTTGGATGATGCCTTCGACGACATGTTCGCCGGGGATGACAAGAAGAAGAAGAAGAAGAAAAAAAATAAAAACATCGGCCAAAATGAGACGCTGGTATTTGGTTTTTTAGCTGAAGATCGCAATGTTGAGAGGCTGATTGACTTGTCTTGTCTGGGCGAATTTGAAACCTGCAAGGCACTACTCAATTTGCTCAACGAGGGCTTTGTCAAGGCGGTGAGCACCAAGGCCGGCGGCAAGAAAAAGGAAGTGCCGGGCAGTCGGGTGAGGCGTTTTCCCATCGGGCGGGTGTTCATCCAGGTGGGCATGATGGTACTCATCGTGGGCGTGGTTCTCATGCTTTACCGGGTTTTCGAAGTCGATCTCATGTCCATGGTTCATGAGAACAGCACCCGGCACCTGACCAATCCGGCAGCCCGGGAACTCATCGATCGCAACCAGGAGCGCCGGGTTCTTGGGGCCTTGGATGTCTACCGTTTGGAAAACGGGCGCTATCCTGAGAAATTGAGCGAGTTGGTGGATGCGGAGTTGTTGGTCGATTCCGATCTGCGGTACCCCTGGCGTGATCCCCGCGCGTATCGACGTACTGATGAAGGCGTGATCGTCTTGCGGCCTTTCGAGTAAAGTATGCCCATGGAATGCGCCCAAGGCACCCATCGCCTGGTTTTGGACGATGCCGGCGTGGCTCAGGTCCTGTATGGGCCTGGGAACAAACACTTGCAGTTGTTGCAGGCGGCCACCTCGGTTGAAATCGCCGTGCGCGGAACTGAGTTGTGTCTCGATGGGTCGGACGAAGATGTCGCTTTGGTTCGCCAAATCCTCGAAGAATTGTATGGCCTGGTCCGCGAGGGTCGCCCGCTTTACGCAAATGATGTGGAACAAGCCCTGCGCATTAAGGGACAGGATCGCCGGATTCGGCTGCGCGACATCTTCATGGATACCGTTTATGTCGCCAGTCGGCATCGGGTCATCACCCCACAGGGCATCGGGCAGAAGCGATACATCGATGCCCTGCGCAAATTCGACATGGTTTTTGGTATCGGTCCGGCTGGAACAGGCAAGACCTATCTGGCCATGGCCATGGCGGTGGCTGCATTGAAAAAGCAGGAAGTGCAGCGCATCGTCATTACAAGGCCGGCGGTGGAGGCGGGAGAAAAGTTGGGCTTTTTGCCCGGCGATTTGGCTGAGAAGGTCAACCCGTATTTGCGTCCCCTGTACGATGCCCTGCACGACATGTTGGACTACGATCAAGTCAATCGGCTGATGGAGCGTGGCACCATCGAGGTGGCTCCATTGGCGTTCATGCGTGGTCGTACCCTCAATGGTAGCTTCGTTGTCCTCGACGAGGCCCAGAATACAACTTCGGAGCAGATGAAGATGTTTTTGACCCGTTTGGGCTATGATTCCAAAACGGTTATCACCGGTGACGTGACGCAGGTGGATTTGCCATCAGGGACTCGCTCCGGCCTGAGGGAGGCCAAACGGATACTGGCAGGCCTTGAGAAGATCGCCTTCTGTGAGTTCACGGATGCGGATGTGGTGCGGCATCCCCTGGTTCAGGATGTGATCCGTGCCTATCAGGCAGACGACCTGCTGCGAAAATCAAAAAACGAAGAAGGAAACGATGGCCAACAGTAAACCCAGTCGGGAACGTGCTCGAGATTCCCTCAAGAAGGTTGTGCGCAATGGCGCCCAGGGCTTGAAGGATTGGAGACGTTGGTGGCTTCAGCTTACCTTCACGCTCGTGTTGCTCATTTTGGGCATCTCGGTTGCGTTTATGCTCAGCCCTTCCGCCTCCAGCACCAACCTGCCCATCCACGATGAAGATGTGGGTCGTGTGGCTTCCGGTGACATCAAGGCCCCGGAAAGTTTCCCCGTGGTGGACGAACAGTCCACCGAGCGCCTGCGTAGGGAAGGCGAATCGTCTATCCGCAGTGTGTATGACTTTGAGCTTGAGTTGGGCCAGGAACGCCGGCGGCGCTTGATCGAAGCCTTCGGCAACATGCAGGTCAGGGTGCACGATCACGATGCCGAAGTGGCGCGTCTTAATCAGGATCCGGACGGCAGCCTGGAGGGGCCGGTTCCCGAGGGAAAAGAAAAGCCGCGCAAAGAAACGAAACGCAGACGCAAAGAGGCAAAGCTTGAGAAGGAGAAGCGCAAAGCCCTGATCGCGCCTGAGATCGTCAGGCTGGAAGAAGAGTTGGCCATCCGGCTGGACGCTGCCCGTGGTGAATTTTTGAAGAACCTGCAGGTTGTGGTTACCGAAGAGGATTTCATTCTCCTGCGCGACGACCACTTTTCGCCGGGATCCTTGAAGGCTGTCACCCGGCTGGTTGAGCGGACCATGCGGCACATGATCGTCAACAGCAGGGAATTGATGGACGTAGATCGAGGCAAGGGCATCACTGTGCGCTTCCAGCACAACGGCGTGCCTGAGCGAGAGCTGGTGGTCAGCAATTTTACTCGCGTGTTGGATTTGGAGATGGCCTTAGAGAAAGTGGAGCAGGCGGCGCTTTTGGACTTGGCCCAGATCCCGGCTCCGTTGCGAGCTGCCCACGTGCGTTTGGCCAAAGCGTTGGTGGCGCCCAACCTCTTCTTTAATCGTCAGGAGACCAATCGGCGCAAGCTCGAGGCTCGTGAAGCTGTCCAGGAACGCACCATCTCCATCCGGAAGAACGCCATCATCATCCGCAAGGGCGATGTCATCGACCAGGGTCACATCTTGGTTTTCCGTACAATGAAGCGGGCGCTTCACGGCAGGGCGGACGCTGGTTCCTCCGCCCAGCGGGCCATCGGGGCCATTTTGATCGTGATGCTCATGCTGGCCTTGTTGGTCAAGTTTGCCGGCACCAGCATTCGGAAGTTCCGCATGATACCCAAGGATTTGGCCTTGCTGGCGCTGATCCTGCTTACTTATTTGGTCTCAACGAAGGTCTGGTTCTGGGTCTTCGGCGCCGTGTTCGAGCAGTTCAAGATTTTCCCCTTGGAGAGTTACTACTACGCCATCCCCTTCGCGGCCGGCGCCATGCTGATACGCTTCGTGCTCAATAGTGAGATGGCCCTGGCTTTCACCTTGCCGGCCGCTCTCTTGGGCGGGATGCTGGTGGAGGACTCTTTCGCCTTCGGCGCCTACAGCATGGTCAGTTCCCTGGTGGCGGCCGGGGCCGTGGGTAACGACAACCAGCGCACTTCACTTCTGAAGGCAGGCGCGGTGACTGGCTTGGCCAACATCGTTTTGGTCGTGGCCTTGGCTTTTTTTAAGGGGTCTTTTTTTTCCACCCAAACGATCAGCTCGGCGTTTTTCGCGTTTTCAGGTGGCATCCTGGTCGCCATCATCGTTACGGGCGTGGCGCCGGTCATCGAGGTGCTTTTTGGCTACACCACCAACATCAAGTTGTTGGAACTGGCCAATTTGAATCATCCCCTCCTCAAGGAGCTCATCGTGCAGGCTCCCGGCAGCTATCACCACAGCATCATCGTCGGGTCCCTGGTGGAGGCCGCTGCGGAGTCTACTCATTGCAATCCACTTTTGGCGCGGGTGATGGCTTACTACCACGACATCGGCAAGATCAAGAAGCCGGACTATTTTTCCGAGAACCAGAGAGACAGCGTCAATCGGCACGACAAGATCAAGCCTTCATTGTCGGCCGCGGTGCTCAAGGCTCATGTCAAAGACGGTGCGGAGTTGGCGAGGCAAAGCCGACTGGGAGAACCCATCATCGATGCCATCGAGCAACATCACGGCACCAGCTTGATAAAATATTTCTTCCAGCGCGCCAAAGACCAGGCAGAAGAGAGCGAAACCGTCACCGAAGAGGATTACCGTTATCCCGGACCCAAGCCCAAGACGCGGGAAGTGGCATTGGTCATGCTGGCTGATAGCGTGGAGGCGGCAGCCAAGAGCATTTCGGATCCGTCGCCTGCCAGGCTCCAGGGGCTGGTGCAAAATCTGATCAACCGGATTTTTGCCGATGGCCAGCTTTCCGACTGCGACCTGACGCTCAAGGATTTGCATGAAATCGCCAGGGCCTTCAATCGGGTCTTGGCCGGCATCTACCACTACAGGCCCGACTATCCAGAAGCGGCCACCAAAGATGGGACGGAGAAGCGTTCCAAGAGTTCCGACAAGGTGCCGATGGCCAAAAGCGAGCCTCCCGCGGGCTCCGGCCGCGAGGTGCCACCTGATGCCGACCCAGAAAAGAGCGAAGACTTAAAGCGCTTGGGGCTGTAATTGTCAGTCTTGCTTTGCAAACGTCGAATGACCCCATCTATCGACCGGAGAAAACTGCTGCGCCGTGCAGAGCGGCTCTTGAAGATTCTGGAACTCCCGGATCGGGAGTTGAGCATCTTGCTTTGTGGCGATGAAGAGATCCGTGAGTTGAATCGGGTCTATCGAAACAAAGACCGACCGACCGACGTGCTGAGTTTTGCCCAACAGGAAGGCCTGGATGGGCATTTGCAGCCGAAGATATTGGGCGACGTGGTGATCTCTTTGCCGACGGCCCTTAGACAAGCGGAGCGCCGGGGAGTGGCCCTGATGGAGGAGGTTTTGTTTCTGCTTGTGCACGGCGTTTTGCATCTCTTGGGTCATGAGCATGTGGGGGTGAGTTCTTCCGTCGGTCGAGCCATGCGCAAGGAGCAGAACCGTTTGTTGGCCCTTCTGCAAGCGAGTTTTCGATCTTGACTCAGCAACAGCCTTGGCGGGACAGAGCAATCGCTATCGGCTCCGGCTTGTGGATGGCCGTCTGTTTGCCCATGGCTTTGCCGCTGGGTGATGGCCTTGAGCTTTTTGCCGGGGGCTGGACCGAGCCGCTGGCCCTGTTGGGTCTTGTACCCCTCATTTCACGGCTGCGATCAGCCGATGCGCGCTGGGCATTCCGACTTGGCTGGTGGGCCGGGGTGGCCTTCTTCGCCGCGAGCCTTTTCTGGCTTGATGTGGCCTTGACGACCTTCGGGCATCTCCCTCGCGTGGCCTCGGTGCCCATTCTGTTTCTGCTGGTGGGCTTTTTGGGCTTGTTTTGGGCTTTGCCATCCTGGGCGGCCGTGCGCTTACGCTGCAAGGCGGGTCTGCCTTTGCACCTTACTTTGCCGGTGCTCTGGGTCGTCCTGGAGTTCGCTCGCAACTATGTGCTGACGGGTTTTTCCTGGGCCGGTCTCGGCACCTGCCAGGCTCGAAGTCTTTACTTGGCGCAGTTGGCCAGCCTGGGGGGCGTGTATCTTGTGGCTTACGCAGTGGTGGCGGTCAACGCGGCCATCGAGAGACTGTGGGCGGGCATGCGGGGCGAGCTTTTGGTCTTTTCAAGCCTGAGACGGGGCAAACGGGTTGCGTTGTTTTTGTGTTTGGGGCTGATGCTCGCCGTGGGCTGGGGCCTCTGGCGACTGAATCAGGAGCCGGCCCCAAAAGGCGCTCGGAAGATTGTGGTGGGCGTGGTGCAGGGCAATTTGGACGAGAAGGTCCGTTTGCGTGGTGGCGCGGATCAGCGTTGGGTGATGAAGCGCATGCTTTCGGCCAGCAGGCAAGCGGTCAAGCGTGGAGCTCGTCTCGTGGTGTGGCCGGAGGGCAGCCTGGCCGACGCCGTACATCCGGCCATCCGGTCACTCAAGAGGGCGGCTGGGCCTTCGGTAAAACCCATGGGGGCTGAATTGGTCATCGGGGGCGTGGGCCGGGGTTCGGTGGACGGTCGCGATCTGTTGACCAACAGCGCGTTTTTGGTCGACGGCGATTTGCGTGTGATAGCCCGCTACGACAAGCGACATCTCGTGCCTTTCGGGGAGTATGTGCCTTTGGGCCGGCTTTTGCCCTGGGAGTGGTTCGTGCCCAAGGGCATGCGTTTTTTCGATCCCGGAGCGGATCATGACCCCATCGACCTGGCCGCGGCCCGGGTGGGCATGCTGATCTGTTACGAGGCCATTTTTCCGGAAATCGCCCGAGCCTCGGTGACTTCGGGTGCCGAGCTGCTCGTGAACATCACCAACGACTCCTGGTACGGACCTTCCTCGGCCCCATTCCAGCATTTGGCCATCAGCCGCATGCGTTCCATCGAAACCGGGCGCTATCAAGTAAGGGCAGCCAACACAGGCCTGAGCGCCATCATCGACAGCCGGGGACGCATTCTGAAAGAAAGCGGACTGGGTCTACTCTCCAACAAAATCACCAAGCCCCGCCGGTCCGATCTACCCGAGCCGACCTACATGACCGCCGAAGTGGCTCTCCTTTCCGACAGCACTCCCTACTTGTTTTTGGGCGACATTTTCGCCTGGGTCTGCGTCTTCTTAAGTCTGTTATGGCTAGCCCCAGGATTCATTCGTCGACGCTGAGTTGAATCGGCTTCGCCTGAGTGGCTATCCTTCCGGGGTGTCGGTCATATCGTCCCTGGCGCTTGCATCGCGGATGCCTCTTTTGATTGCCATTTTTTCTTCAAAGGTTCAGAATTCTGGGACGGTAAGCGAGCAACTGGAGGCGCAAGCTGTGAAAAATGTCGGGATATTTTTTGGTTTGGCTTTTGGCTTGTCGATGCTGGCTCTGTTTTTCGGCTGTGGTCGATGGCCGATCTATTCAAATGATTGCGTCTTGGACAGCGATTGCGAGGACGCGCAAGTTTGCAGCAATGGTCGCTGCGTCGACTCGGAAGACCCTTGCGCCGACATCGTCTGCGACGACCCGCCGGCCGACACCTGTGACGGGGACAGCTTGATGCAGTATCCGGAGACGGGCCTTTGCGATGGCGGCGATTGTACTTACAGCCCCAACTCGGTCAACTGTCCCTACGGTTGCGCCGACGGGTTATGCATGGAATGCACCCCCGACTGCGTGGACAAAGAATGCGGTCCTGACGGCTGCGGCGGGACCTGCGGGCCCGGCTGCGGTATGGGTGAGACTTGCAATGAGACGAGCGGGCAGTGCGAGGTTGATTCCTCACCTCTGACATGGCTTTCAATCACTGGTGGCACGTTTCAGATGGGAAGTGATGCAGGTGATTCTGATGAACTGCCAATTCATTCCGTCACGTTGCCGTCTTTCGAGATGAGCAAGACCGAGGTGACGGTCGAACAGTACCAGGCCTGTGTTGATGCGGGGACCTGCACTTTGCCGAATGACAATACTGAGGACTCTTATTGCAACTGGGGATATTTAGATCGAGATGCACATCCGTTGAACTGTGTTGAATGGGATCAGGCGGTGGCGTTTTGCACCTGGGCGGGAGGCCGCTTACCGTCTGAGGCCGAGTGGGAGTATGCGGCTCGGTCGGGCGGGCAGGACATCACCTACCCCTGGGGGGATGAAGCGGCGACCTGCGAGTATGCGGTGATGGATGATGGAGGATATGGCTGTGGAGAGGACAGCACCTGGGCTGTATGCGGCAAAACCGCCGGTAACACGGACCAGGGGCTTTGCGACATGGCGGGGAATGTATGGGAGTGGGTGCAGGATTGGTATCACAGTAGCTATACGGGTGCCCCTGCGGATGGCAGTGCATGGGAGGATAGCGGCTCCTACCGGGTCAGGCGCGGCGGCAGCTTCAGCAGCATTGCCGTCGGCCTGCGCGCCGCCGATCGCTACAGCGTCGATCCGTCTTATCGCCACTACGTCCTCGGTTTCCGCTGTGCCAGGTAGTGGTTTGGACTCCTGATGAACCCCAAAACTATTCGCCCGCCCCAAACTATTCGCCTGGCACCCCGAATTTGGCAGCCCGAACTCCCTGGTTCTGCAAATCCAAACACAAAAACTTGCAAAATTCGCTAACTAATGAGAGTTTATTTGTCATGAGCGAATCACGAAACATGGCCGAGTGGGTGGAGTCGCGGCAAGCTTCGGGCCGGTATGTCTTCACTCGTGAAGATGCTGAGTTGGGCCTCGGGGGTTCCAGGGTCGCGGTCCAGACGGCGCTTCGACGGCTCAAGCAGAAGGGGCGGATTGCCTCGCCGCGTCGTGGATTCTATGTGGTCGTCCCGTCGGAGTACCGCGCGGCAGGCTGCCCGCCGGCGTCCTGGTTCATCGACGATCTGATGAGGCATCTCGGTCTCCACTACTACGTCGGCGTGTTGACCGCCGCGGCGCTTCATGGGGCGGGACACCAACAACCGATGGTGTTCCAGGTTGTCGCCGACCGCGCGACCCGAGCGATGAAGGCGGGGAGAGTCCACATGGAAGTGCATGGCAGTCGCTCCGTGAAGGCCATGCCGGTCACGCGGATCGAGACGGAAACGGGGACCATGGCGGTCGCTACCCCGGAGACCACGGCCTTCGATGTGGTGCGGTTCTTTTCGGCAGCGGGTCACTGGAACAACGTCGCGACGGTCCTGTCCGAGTTGGCCGAAAAAATCGATCAAGATAAACTCGTGGACATTGCACCGCACGTTCATCTCCCGGACGTTCAGCGGCTTGGGTACCTCCTCTCCGTCGTCGGAGAGGGTCCGCTTGTTGAGCCTCTGGCGCGCTGGCTGGCAGGGCGGCGCACAACCCGCGTTCGTCTCCGCACGGATCTGCCGAAGGGCGACGTCGACCTTGATCCTCGCTGGCGGCTTTTCCCCAACGAGCAGGTGGACATCGACCTATGATCCCACGCGCGAACATCACCAATTGGCGCATGACAGCCCCATGGCCGGACAACACTCAGGTCGAACAAGATCTCATTTTGAGTCGAGCATTGGTCTCAATGTATCGACACCCGGTGGTCGCCGAACAAGCGGTGTTTCGGGGTGGGACGGCTCTGCATAAGCTGTTCTTTGATCCGCCAGGGCGCTATTCCGAGGATATCGATCTCGTACAATACGTGGCCGGGCCTATCGGAGGGCTGATCGACGCCATCCGTGATGTGCTCGACCCCTGGCTCGGCAAACCGAAGTGGAAGCAGGGCAGGGGGCGCTTCACTCTCTATTACCGCTTCGAGACGACCTTCGTGCCCGTGGTGAACATGCGTCTGAAGGTCGAAATCAACACACGCGAACATTTCAACGTGCTGGGGATGGAACGGCGCGGATACACTGTGACGAACCCTTGGTTCTCTGGAAATTCCGAGATCGCAACCTATCGCTTGACCGAACTGCTGGGGACGAAGATGCGCGCCCTCTACCAGCGCAAGTTGGGGCGCTTTCTTTTAGACATGTGGCTCGCTCTCACCGAGCAGGAGGTCGTATTAGAGGAAAT
>JAUVAM010000556.1 GCA_030591745.1 Deltaproteobacteria bacterium | reverse complement strand
GGGTCGATGCCGATGGTGCGACATGTGGTCAAGGCGGGCATGCATCGATTGGTGGCCAAGGCCGAGGATGGCAGGCCATTGCTGGATCGCATGGTGGAGATCAAGGCCGGCAAACACGAGATCGTGAAGTTGGCCGAAGACCCGGTGCCGGTCAAAGTGGAACAAAAGGATCCGACCCATTCGACCGACGACATCTCGACCGACGACACGATGCAGCAGGTGGACAGCATCTTGGCCAAGCCGCCGTCGGTGAAGGCCAAGCCCAGGGTCAGAAGGGCTAAGCGGCGAAGTAGAAAAACCCGAAGCAGACGAAAGCGCAAGCGGCGCAAGTTGAGATGAATCATGGGTTTGTTCAGTGGGTGAAGAAGTGAAAAACGTCATCGAAGTGGTTGTGGTCGAAGATGATCCGCGAACCATGAAGAATATGGTGCGCTTGTTGAACGGTTACGACGATTTTCAGGTGGTGGGTAGCGCCTTGTCCGGGGAGGCGGCCATCGAAACCGTCGCGGCCTGGATGCCTCAGGTGGTGGTCTTGGACCTCGAATTACCCGGCATCGATGGGATCCAGGTGACCTGTAAGATCAAGGCGGTGCATCCCGAAATCGAAATACTCATCTTGACGTCCTTCGAGGACGAGGTGAAGGTCTATCAGGCGATGCAGGCTGGGGCCAGCGGGTACCTGATAAAACGCATGGCACCCCAAAAGATTCGGGAGGCCATCCATGAGGTACTCAAGGGTGGGACGGTTATCGAGCCCAGGTTGGCGAAGCGATTCTGGAATTATTTCCAGAGCGTCAAGGGAAGAAAGCCACCGCAGGCAGAGCCCCTTCTGAGCGATGTGGAGCGGGACGTCTTGCACATGATCGCCCGCGGTCTGACCAACCAGGAAGCGGGCGGTGTGCTCGACATCGAGCGGCGCACGGTGCGGACTCATTTGACGCACATCTACCGCAAGCTGGGCACCAATTCTCGCTCGGAAGCGGTGGTGATCGCCTTGCGCGATGGGCTCATCAGTCTGTGAGCTTTTAGTTTATTCGTTGTCTTCTATCATGGGTGTGATGATCAGTCGCACCGACCCCAGTTGGGCGAGGGCGCGCTGTATGCCCATCCAGTGGTTCACTCTCTGCTGTAGCTCGTTGGTCGATTCCACCACTTCGCGGCTCAGCCCTTGCCCAAAGGGGCTCAGAAGCTTGATGGTTATCTCATAGCGATTGGCATCCAGGGCCACAAAGGACTCGTCTTTGCGGTGCAAGCCGGACTTGTCGTCGAACTTGTCCAATATTTTAAGGATTTTATCCGCCAGCTGACCCGCATCAAGATTTTGATTGTCCATAGATGGCAATTAACACAGTCGAAGGATTCACGCAAGGCGGGTTGACGGCATGGATATGCGGCGATACAGTGGCCCCATCATTGTGACAACCAAGCAAGGGAGAACTACCATGCGTCGTTTTTGGATTCTGTTGAGCGTCGTTGCCGTTTCGCTGAGCCTGGTCTTGGCCGGCTGCGCGAAAGAAGTCATCAAGGAAACCCCCGAGGAAGGGGAGGAGCAACCCGAAGGCACGGGACCGAAACCGCCGCCTTTGCCCGTCCAAAACTGAAAGCCACAAAAAAAGGGCCCCGAAAGGGGCCCTTTTTGTATAACAGTGTGTCTAGTTGTCAGCGACCATCAACCGCAGTAAGCCGCCGGCAGGCAGTAAAATTGACCGGCACCCGTTCCACTGATATCCGCGCAACAGCCGCCAGGAAAATCTGTCTCGCAACTGGTATCGGTCGTACCTGTACAATCCGTTGAGCAGAAGGAGTCGGTTTCACCATATAGGCAAATCAGACCGGCCTGGCAGTTGTCTGCATTCGGGGTCGGGTCTGATTGGCATTGCTCGCCCGGGCCCGCAGTGCCAACGGGGGCGGCCGGTACACATACGCAGCCGGAGGTGAGATCTTGTGGGTCCCAGCCCTCCGGGCAGGCGACGGTATCGCATGAGGGGGCGCAGAAGCTGGCACCGCAACCGCCGTTGACGCAGTCCGGGTTCCAGCTTTCGAGGAAGGTATCCAGACAGTCGCCATCAACTCCACACGAGTATTCTGGGTCTTCATCCAAGCCCAGGCAGATCAGGTCTTCGCCGCAGTTGCCGGTGCCCGCGTTGATAGGCGATCCATTCTCGTCCATGTCGAATTCGCAGGGGGAACCCAGAGCGTTTTCGCCCGGACAGGCCTCGGTCGGGAGGCAAAAGTGGCCGACTTCGCCCAAGTCCTCGCAGCAATTGTCGACACCGCAGTCACTATCAATCGAACAGGCCAGAGAGCACATGGAGAAGTCTTCGCCGTCGCTCAGGCAGGTGGGGTAGGCGGCGTCACAGTCGGGGTCGCCGCCGGGGCAAGGATCGCCCAGGCCACCGCTGCCGCCGGCTTCGCAGACGCCGTTGACGCAGATTTCGCCGCTGTTGGCGCAGTCGGTGCCGCTGACCCAGGCTTCGCTGACGCAGGTCTGGGGGACCGTGCCGAGGCATTGGACGGCACCGTTGGTGCAGGTGCCTTGGGCTACGCATTCGCCGTTGATACAGAGTTCGCCAGCGGTGGCGCAGTTGATGCCGTTGACCCATGCTTCGTTGGTGCAGGTCTGGACGATCGTGCCGGAGCATTGGGTCGTGCCGTTGGTGCAGCCGCCCGGATCTTCGCAAACGTAGTTCGGGGTACCGGAGCAGATCTGGCCGCCGGTGCAGGTGTCCGGGCAGGTGCCGTCACAGCCGTCGGGGCCGCCGCATTTGCCTGTGCAGCTGGGGGTGCAGGTGCCTTCACAGACGTAGTCCGGGGCGCCGGAGCAAGTCTGGCCGCCGGTGCAGTTGTCCGCGCAGGTGCCGCCACAGCCATCGTCGCCACCGCAGACGCCGGTGCAGCTCGGGTTGCATTTGCAGGTATGCGTGGTCATGTCGCAGTAGTCATTCCCGGTGCAGTCGTCCGGGCCGGTGCATTCATAGTCATCACCGCCGCCACAGGCGATGCCCAGCATGCCGATGACCAGGAGTGCAAAAATGGGGGCCAAAAACTTGAGATTCTTTCGCATGTTTTTCTCCTTCAACTTCTTGAGATGGGGTTTAAGACGCTTCCTAAATAGGGGCTTGTATTTTATAGCTTGCGAGATACTAAGGGGTATCGGGCTGGGCTGTCAATGGCTTTATTGCGAAATTAGCCCTGTCTTATCAGTGCCTTATCGTTCTCCGAACCAGTTTCCGTCGATGTCGCCGTCGACGATGACGTTAAAGGTGCCTTCCCAGTAGCCGTCCTCGGAGCTTTCGTGGTTGGAGTCACCCAACTGTACCGCATAAGGGGGATTGCCGGAGGGCGCCGTGATGGTCGCCCAGCCGCCGAATTCCATGATGCTCCAGTCCACCGAGATTTGATTCAAGAGCCCGGCGATCATGTCCCCGGCGTCTGGCTTGAAGTCCTCGCAAAGATCGGTCAGATCGGGCACCCAGGAACCGAAGATGTCTTCGATGGTGT